>JAQTNJ010000124.1 GCA_028713955.1 Syntrophorhabdaceae bacterium | reverse complement strand
AAGGGTTTGGTCTCACCGTGGCAGAGGCCATGTGGAAGGGCAAACCGGTGATCGGCGGGGCCGTGGGGGGCATCCCGCTGCAGATCGCCCACGGCGTGACAGGGTTTCTCGTCCACTCCATTGAAGGGACTGCCTTCAGGATCAGGCAATTGCTCAACACGCCCGAAATGGCTAAGACGATGGGGGAAAGGGCCAGGGAATTTGTAAGGAAAAACTTCCTTATCACAAGGCAAGCACGGGATTACCTTTCTGTGTGGTATGCAATGGAAAACAAGGATAAAAGTATCATAGAACTTTGAAGCGCGCGTGGTACTGAACAATATCTTAAAGGAGGGCATCATGAAAATAAGCCGTATTCTTATTGGTGTATTCTTCGCATTCATATTGTGCAGCAGCACCCTTGATGCGCTCTGTGTAAAAGTAACAAAAGCAAATCTCCGGACAGGTCCGGGTACAAACTATGAGGTAGGCTGGACGGTGTACAAATATATGCCCTTTGAAAAGGTAGGCATGTCCCTGTCAGGCAACTGGTATGCGGTTAAGGACGTGGACAGTACGGTCCTCTGGATATACAGGAATCTTTTAACAAGCAAATACCGTTGTGCTGTTGTAAACACAGAGGGAGTGAACGTACGGACAGGTCCAGGCGTACAGTATGGGAAACGGTTCGGGAAACCCATGGAAAAATATTATTCTGCCAGGATACTCAAGAAGAAGGGGGCATGGCTCAAGATAATCGATGGTGATAACGAGACCGGGTGGATCCGCAAGGACTATGTATGGATACGGTAACGGGACATAAGGGTTTATAACCATGAAAGACATATTGGCACTGATTTTGGCCGGCGGCAGGGTAGATGATCTAGGTGTGCTCACCTTTTTCAGGCCCAAGTCCATCTTACCTTTTGGCGGGCTTTACCGGATTATTGACTTTCCCATGAGCAATCTCATGCGTTCCGGCATAGGACGCGTGGGGATTCTCTCCCAATACAGACCGTTTCATCTGATGGAGCACATTTCAAACGGAGCACCCTGGGGCATGGTGGGGAGAAAACGCTTTGCAACAATCCTGCCCCCTTTCACAGGGATGGGCGAGTCTGATTGGTATAAGGGGACTGCTGATGCCGTTTACCAGAACCTCGATTTTATAAGGCGCAATAAACCTGATCTTATTCTCATACTATCCGGAGACCACGTATACAGGATGGACTACCGGGATATAATTGAATTTCACCGCGAAAAAAGAGCCGATCTCACCGTAGCCTTCACGAAGGTCCCCCGCGAAGGCGCCCACCGGTTTGGCCTCGGCTTGATTCAGGAAGAAGACGCCCGCGGCGGAAGGCTGCTGAAATATGTAGAAAAACCCGACCAGCCTGCCTTTGACTGGGCATCCCTTACCATATATGTTTTCAGGCCCGAGATCCTCATTGAGGCCCTCGAAGTAAACTCACGGGCAAGCTCTCACGAATTCGGCAGAGACATTATTCCTGCCCTTCTGAAGCAGTATAAGGTTTACGGCTTCAAGCATTCCGGGTATTGGGGATATACACGCACACCCCAGGAATACTGGGAGACGAGCATGGACCTGCTGGGGAACAACCCGAAGTTAGCTATAGATTCCTGGGCCGTGGTTACAAACCTGGCCCACCGGGACATTCAGGACAGGCAGCCTGCATTCATAGGGTCCTCTGCAATAATAAAAAACTCACTCCTTTACTCAGGGTGCCGTATAAAGGGTACGGTAATAAACTCAATACTTTTCCCCGGCGTTGAGATCGATGATGGTGCGGTGGTGAAAGATTCAATACTTTTTTTCGACACAAAGATAGGAAGGAACGCTAAAATCATGAGGACAATCGCCGACGATGAGGTCCGTACAGGAAGAAACGTGAGCGTAGGTGACACCCATGCCGGTAAACTCTGCATTATCGGACGCGGTACGGACATACCGGAAGATATTGCGATATCTCACGGTGTAACGGTGTTCCCAAACCTCGGCCCCGGGCATTTCACCGGGGGTCACTATAAACCGGGGGACATCATACAATGAGGAAAACCCTTACTATTCTTCTGGCCGGCGGTGTCGGCAGCAGGTTAAATATCCTGGTACGCCTCAGGGCAAAACCAGCAGTTCCCTTTGGAGGCATATACCGGATTATCGACTTTACATTGAGCAATATAGCGAATTCAGGTCTCACCAGGGTCGCCGTTCTTACGCAATACAAGCCCCTTTCCCTGATGGATCATATAGGTGACGGTTCTGCGTGGGATCTGTCAGGCCGTACGAGGAGTATAAAGATCCTGCCGCCCAAGACGGGTGAACAAGACTGGGATTGGTATAAAGGAACGGCAGATGCCGTGAGGCAGAACCTTGATTTTATCACCTCCGCCAGGGATTACAGCAATGTGCTGATCCTCTCCGGCGATCACATCTACGCAATGGACTACAGCCCTCTGGTCGAATTCCATCGCGATCATAACGCAAAGGTAACAATAGGCATGATCCAGGTCCCGAAGGAAGAAACCCACAATTTCGGCATCGGTATTATTGACGGCAAACACAGGATTATCAACTGGGAGGAAAAACCAAAGCAGGCACGATCAACCCTTGCATCCATGGGGATATACGTCTTCGATAAAGACTATCTTGTTGCAATGCTGAAAAAAACAAGCAAGGCGGATTTCGGACATCACATCATCCCGAAGGCCATGCGTGAAGGGAATGTATATGCATACCCTTTCAAAGGTTACTGGAAGGACGTGGGCACCATCCAGGCTTACTGGGATGCCAATATGGACCTCCTGGATTCACGATCGCACCTTAATCCTGAAGCATGGAGAACAAAGACAAATATTATCTCTGAAGGCCCCTCTTACGACCGTCCACCTATCCGTATTACTGCTGAGGCCGAAGTATTAAATTCTGCCGTTTCACCAGGTTGTGTTATCAGGGGTCGGGTCCAGCATTCGGCACTCTCTCCGGGCGTGATCGTGGAAAAAGGTGCATTTATCAAAGACTCCGTCATAATGCACGATACCGTTATAAAATCGGGCGCCTCCGTTAACCGTTGTATCATTGATAAGCGCGTGGTGATCGGCAGGAATTGCGCCCTCGGTATCGGCAATCCTGAAAATGTGAATACTGAATTCCCGGAACAGCTCAATTCCGGCATAACCCTCATCGGAAAATGGGCAGAGATCCCCGATGAAGCAAAGATAGGCACAAACTGTATTGTATACCCCATGGCCGCTAAAACGGACTTCAATGTCCTGTCCTTCCAGGATGGATCTACTATTAAAAACCTTAAAACCGCGTAGAGGCAGTGAATAGCATAAAGGCAGTGAATAGTCGATAGTATAGAGGCAGTCGATAGCAATAAAACCAGTGAATAGTGAATGGTAGATAGTAGATAGCAAGAGGCAAAAGAAACCGGTTCGCTATATACGATATACTATATACTATTCACTGTCCCTTACGCTACGGCTATGGGATTTGTTTTTCCGTTACGCTTTCATGTATAATGTTATAACCAATTAATGATCAGGAGGTGACAGATGGATAAAAGGGAAATTTACATCGAGAAGCTCGCAGCGCAATTGAAGGAATGGAACTCTCAGATCGACGCGCTTATTGCGAAAACAGAAAAGGTTAAAGCCGATACCAGGATCGAGTATGCCAAGCAGATCGAGACACTGAATCAAAAAAAGGAGACAGCCGCAAAAAGGTTAGAGGAACTGAAGAATAAAGGCGGAGGGGCGTGGGAAGATATCGCGGCTGGTATTGAAAAGGTCTGGGAAGATCTAAAGGTTACATTGGATAACGTAAAAACAAGATTTAAGTGAAGAGATCCTATGGCGCCATAACATGATCGGTTCTCATTACCATGGGCAAGGTAAAAGCGGCTTTACTGTCTGGGCCCCTTTTGCGCATGAGGTCTCCGTAAAGATAGCCGGTACCGGGGTACGATTAATACCGATGGAAAAAGATTCAAAAGGATACTGGAATGCACTTGCGGAAGATACATTCCCCGGGACGCTCTATTTTTATAGACTCAACGATGAACTCGACAGGCCCGATCCAGTGTCTCATTTTCAACCGCAAGGTGTCCATGGCCCATCCCAGGTAGTTGACCACGGGTCATTCGCCTGGGAGGACTCTCACTGGAAGGGTATACCACTCACGGATTACTTAATATACGAACTGCACGTCGGCACCTTCACGCACGACGGTACCTTCGAAGCGATAATCCCCCGGCTGCCCTATCTGACGGATCTCGGCATCACTGCGATAGAACTGATGCCGGTTGCGCAATTTCCCGGTGAAAGGAACTGGGGATATGACGGGACATATCCTTTTGCGCCACAGAATTCTTACGGTGGGCCCGATGGTCTTAAACTGTTTGTCAACGAATGCCATAAGGCGGGTATTGCTGTCATCCTTGACGTTGTTTACAACCATCTGGGGCCTGAGGGAAATTATCTCGGCGATTTTGGGCCATATTTCACCAACCGATACAGGACACCCTGGGGAGACGCGATAAACTTTGACGGACCATACAGCGATGAAGTGCGGTATTATTTCATCGGCAATGCGCTGCACTGGATCTCACGATATCATATCGACGCCCTCAGGATCGACGCAATACACGGGATTTTCGATTTCAGCGCAAAACATTTTTTGCGGGAACTCGCGGAATCAGTTCATGAACTTTCGCAAAAACTGGAAAGAAATGTTTATGTTATTACAGAGAGCGATCTCAACGATGCAAGGGTCATACAACCGCAAAAAAATGGCGGGTACGGTATTAATGCCCTGTGGAACGACGACTTTCATCACGCTCTGCACACGCTCACAACAGGTGAATCAGATGGATATTACCAGGATTTCGGGAAACCATCTCACCTGATCAAGGCATACCGCGAGGGGTTTGTTTATTCCGGTGAGTACTCCGCCTACAGAAAGCGGAGGCATGGGAGCTCGTCGCGAAAAAGGCCCGCTGAACAGTTTGTAGTATTTTCTCAGAACCACGATCAGGTTGGTAACCGAAAGCACGGTGACAGGCTCAGTCTGAAACATACGCTGGAAAAGCTCAAGCTTATTGCTTCGGCAGTAATCTTGTCCCCCTTTATTCCTCTTCTGTTTATGGGGGAAGAGTATGGAGAAACAGCACCCTTCAATTATTTTGTAAGCCATTCAGATACGGCTCTCATCGAAGCAGTAAAAAGGGGAAGGAGGGAGGAATTTTCTTCCTTCGGATGGGATGGCCCGATGGCTGACCCCCAGGCCGAAAGCACCTTTCTTGTCTCCAGGTTGAACGTCGATCTCCATTCACGGGGAACGCACAAGATACTTTATGAATTTTACAAACACCTGATCAACCTGCGGAAGACCATCCCTGCCTTGAAAAATCTTTCAAAAAAAGAGATGGAGGTAAAGGGGTTTACGGAAAATAAGGTCCTTTTCGTGCGAAGATGGTATAAGGACGAAGAGATACTCTGTTTTTATAATTTCAATGATAGGGCGGTATCTGTTTCACCTGCAATCAAAAAGGGCACGTGGAGAAAGACGCTCGACTCTTCCTCTGCAGAGTGGGGAGGTACGGATCAGGAGATAGCGGATCATGCTATAACGTCTCGTCATGGCAGGACCCCCGTCTCACTGCATCCATGGAGTGCGGTCATCTACCGAAGAACATAAAAAAGGAGAAGATCATGGACCGATACATATGTATTCACGGTCATTTCTACCAGCCTCCACGGGAAAATCCATGGCTTGAAGCCATTGAAGTACAGGATTCCGCCTATCCATACCACGATTGGAACGCGAGAATAAATGCCGAGAGTTATGCGCCAAATTCCGCATCCCGCATCCTCGACGGTGACAAACGTATCATAGAGATAGTAAGTAATTATTCCAAAATAAGTTTTAACTTCGGTCCCACGATTCTGTCGTGGATGGACCAAAACTCACCCGAGGTATATAGGGCGATACTCGAATCGGATAAGGAAAGTCTTAAAAAAAGGTCAGGTCACGGAAATGCTATTGCCCAGTCATATAATCACATCATAATGCCCCTGGCTCATGAGCGGGACAAAAGAACACAGGCAATCTGGGGCATAAAAGATTTTGAATACAGGTTCAGGCGGCTTCCCGAGGGCATGTGGCTGCCGGAGACGGCGGTCGACCTGGAGACATTGGATATACTCGCGGAACTTGGGATACTCTTTGTCATTCTTGCTCCCCGCCAGGCTTTCAGGGTGCGAAAGATAGGAACGGGCAGATGGAAGGATGTCAGTAATGCGCGGATCGACCCAACGAGGGCATATCTCCTGAGGCTTGCTTCAGGCCGCAAGATCAATATATTTTTCTATGATGGACCAATATCCAGTGCGGTTGCTTTCGAAAAATTGCTTGAGAGAGGGGAGGATTTTGCAAAGCGCCTGCTCACCGGCTTTTCCGATATGAGGCAATGGCCGCAGCTCCTCAACATCGCCACAGACGGTGAAACCTACGGACATCATCACAGGTTCGGCGAGATGGCCCTCGCGTATGCTCTCGATTTCATAGAGCATAAAGGGCTTGCACAACTTACAAACTACGGGGAATATCTTGCAAAGCATCCACCTTCCCACGAGGTACAGATCTTTGAAAATACCTCATGGAGCTGCTACCATGGTATAGAGCGATGGAGGAGTGATTGCGGATGTAACTCGGGCGGGTACCCCGGATGGAATCAGTCATGGAGGGCGCCATTGCGAGAGGCCCTTGACTGGTTGAGAGATAATCTTTTCGTGATCTATGAAAAGAACGCGGGAAAATACCTGAAGGATCCATGGCAGGCGAGAAATGATTATATCGAAATAATCCTTGATCGCTCCCGCAACCGTTTTGATGAATTTATTCAAAGGCATAAGATAGGGGATTTAAGACATGACGATGAAATAATCATTCTTAAGCTGCTCGAAATGCAGAGACACGCCATGCTCATGTACACAAGCTGCGGCTGGTTCTTTGACGAGCTTTCGGGGATTGAAACGATACAGATACTCAAGTATGCCGCCAGGGCAATACAGCTTGCCATGGAACTGTCTGAGGGCAATATAGAATCCGCTTTTCTGGAAAAACTGGCAAAAGCAGAAAGCAACGTCCAGGAACATGGCAACGGAGCCATACTGTATGAAAAATTTGTTAAACCTGCTATGGTTGATCTGAAGAAAGTAGCGGTTCACTACGCGGTAAGCTCGGTGATCGAGGAATATCCGGAGGATGCCGATGTGTTCAGCTATGCTGTACGAAGGATGGACCGGAAGTCAATCCGTTCCGGCGAGAAAAAGCTCGACATCGGAAAAATAATTGTTGCCTCAAAGATAACAGGTGACGCAGAGGATATCAGTTACTGCGTACTGTACCTCGGAGGCCATATCTTCCATGGAGGTGTAAGATCGTTTCTTGGCGATCAACAGTACGGTACGATGAAACATGACATCACGAGCGCCTTTGAACAGGGCGACGTTGCAAACATTATTCACCTCATGGACACCCACTTCGGAATGCACAATTATTCTCTTGCACACCTCTTCCTGGATAAACAGAGGGAGGTGCTGCGGGTGATATTGCGCGAAACGATCGAAAATTATGAGAAGATCTATCAGAAGATCTTTGATAGTGACCGCATACTGATGAATTTTTTACAGGAAACCGGGTTGCCCGTCCCGAACGCCTTTATAACAGTTGCAGAGCACGCCCTTCTTTCATCTATTAAGAGAGAGTTCCAAAAAGACGATATCGATCTCGAGCGGATAGGAACAACAATAGAGGAGATAAAAAAATGGAAGGTATCTCTTGATCTTACTGATGCTGAATTTATCGTGAGACACAGGCTCGAAGGCTTTATGATGGAACTTTTCAATGACCCCGCGAATCTCCCTCTCCTTTCGAGGATTCAGAGTATCATAGAGCTTTTGAGGTCGATCCCCGTTGACATAGATTACTGGACAATACAGAATATATATTACAAGATCGCAAAGGGATCGTTCGAGGAGTTTTCCGCGAGAGCAGCGAATGGCGATAAAGAGGCGGAGGTCTGGATAGAGCACTTCAGACAACTGGGCGAGCTGATATATTTTAATGTTGTCGCGGGTTCTGAGAGTTAAAATGAAGAAAGAGAAATTACTTATTCCGAGAATTCCCGTATCCACATATCGATTACAGTTTAATACCTCGTTTACATTCAACGACGCCGTAAAGATCGTACAGTACCTCTACGATCTGGGGATCAGCGATATATACTCCTCTCCGTACTTAAAGGCATCGAAGGAGAGTCTCCACGGATACGACGTCGTTGACCCGCATGTTCTCAACCCTGAGGTCGGTACTGAGGGGGAGTATGCGGAACTCATCGCAGAACTTAAGAACAGGGACATGGGGCAGGTCCTCGATATTGTCCCTAACCACATGTGCATAGCAAGCTTCGAGAACGCCTGGTGGACTGACGTCCTGGAAAACGGGCCGAGTTCGCCATATTCGCATTTTTTTGACATCGACTGGAACCCTGTGAAGAAAGAGCTTACCAACAAAGTCCTTCTCCCTTTTCTCGGGGAGCAATATGGAAGGGTCCTGGAAAACCAGGAGCTGACTGTGGCGTTTTCGGAAGGTTCTTTTTTCATACATTACTATAACTTTAAATTCCCGGTGATGCCGAAAACCTATACCCACATCCTCAATCACAGCATTGATACGCTGCGACATGCACTTCATGAAAACAATCCCTATTTTACAGAACTGCTGAGTATTATTACTGCGCTTAACCACCTCCCTTCCTATACTGAAAGCCATCCGGAAAAGGTTCAGGAGAGGCGCAGGGAAAAGGAGATCATTAAAAAGCGCCTCCGGCAGCTTTACGTGGAGTGTGATGAGATCAGGGATTTTATCGACGCAAATGTGAGGACATTCAACGGCGTCAAGGGGGAACCGAAAAGTTTTGACCTTCTCGATAACCTTTTGAGAGAGCAGATATACCGCTTTTCCCACTGGCGCGTCGCCGCCGAGGAGATAAACTACAAGAGGTTTTTTGATATAAATAGTCTTGGCGCCCTGCATATGCAGAAAGAAGACGTATTCAGGGAGAC
>JAQTNJ010000123.1 GCA_028713955.1 Syntrophorhabdaceae bacterium | reverse complement strand
CAAAACTACATCCCCTGGACCTGCAACCTATCCCGGGAACGGGTTATAATTAACAATAAAAGAGAGCCCATGTCAAGGCTTCTAATCCTCAAAGATGACCTTTTTAAACTTCCTTTTTCCGATCTTCCATATATATCCGACAGTGTCCTTTAATGACATCTCCTTGCCGGTTACTTTTGTAAGTTTGATGTCTGCATGGGGCAACGTCAACTGTGATCCGGACAGATATGCAAAACCCGATACACCACCCTGTTCGATCATCCTGATCCCTTCTCCCACGGAAGTCACCGTACCGAGATCCCGGAGAAAATGGGGGATCGAAACAGGATCTTTTTCAGGTCTTTTCATTGTCACCGTATCAATCTCTTCAGGCACTTCCTTCTCCCTGAACATCTTTTCAAAGTTCTCGTGGGCTATCTTCGCCGCCTCTGAGCTGTGGAATCTCACTATGATCTCTTTCGCGAGGTTGACTTTCGCCTCTTTCGGATGCACCGTGCCTTTTTGTATCCCTTCTTTCAGTTGTTTCAGGTCCTCAAGCGATATATCGCTCAGAAGTTCATAGTATTTCAGCATCAGCTCGTCGGATATGGACATGAGCTTGCCGAACATGATGTCCGGCGGTTCATCGATACCAACGTAATTCCCATAACTCTTGCTCATCTTGTTGACGCCGTCGGTGCCTTCGAGCAGCGGAACAGTAACGATCACCTGTGATTCCATGCCATAAGATTTCTGGATGTCCCTGCCGACAAAAAGATTGAAGATCTGGTCATGGCCTCCGAGTTCCACATCAGCCTTCAGGGCAACCGAATCATAGCCCTGTACCAGGGGATACAGGAATTCGTGGATACTGATAGACTGGTTATTCTGATACCTGTTCCTGAAATCCTCGCGCTCCATCATGCGCGCCATCGTGTACTGGGCGCAGAGTCTTATCATGTCTGCCGCGTTCATTGCTTCAAACCACTCGCTGTTGAAGCGCACCTCTGTCTTCTCAGGATCGAGGATCTTGAAAACCTGTCTTTTATAGGTCTCTGCATTGGCAAGTAATTCTTCCTTTGTGAGGGCCGGCCTCGTCTCTATCCTGCCTGTAGGATCTCCTATCATACCCGTAAAGTCACCGATGAGGAAGATCGCCGTGTGGCCCAATTCCTGAAACTGTTTTAGTTTCTGGAGGACAACCGTATGCCCAAGGTGCAGGTCGGGCGCTGTGGGGTCAAGCCCGAGTTTTACCCTGAGGGGCATCTTGTTGCTTTTTGCCTTTGTGAGCTTATTTCTCAGTTCGTTCTCATTAACGAGGTCTACGGCGCCCCTCTTAATAATCTCTATATCCCTCTCTATATCCATATGTCATCCTGATGTTCAGTCTATCTTTTGCTTCACCCTTTCTATGGCAACACACTTCTTGCTCGTACTGTCTATCGTTATCATAACGCCCTGCACTTCAATATCATCTTTCCCAACCTCGAATTTCTGAGGAAGCTGGGTCAGGAATCTCTCGAGTACGACCTTCTTTTCCATGCCGATCACCGAGTCCGCAGGGCCGGTCATGCCCGCGTCGGTGATATACCCTGTGCCTTTCGGCAGTATCCTTTCATCTGCTGTCTGAACGTGGGTGTGTGTGCCCACGACCGCAGATACCTTGCCGTCGAGAAACCATCCCATCGCTATCTTTTCAGAAGTAGCTTCAGCATGGAAGTCAACAAGAATAGGAGCATCTCCGCAGGCCTGTTCTATAAATCTTTCCATGGCGCGGAACGGGCACGTAAGGGGATTCATGAAGATACGACCCTCGATATTGGCTACATAGAGGGATTTCCCGTTCTTACGGACAAGCGTATAGCCAAAACCAGGTGTACCATCGGGATAATTCAAGGGGCGGATCACCCTCTGTTCTTCCATGAGAAAGATGGCAATCTCCTTTTTTTTCCAGACATGGTTCCCGGTCGTAACCACATCAACCCCGTATGACAGCGCTTCTAATGCGGTTGATGGGGTAATCCCTATTCCTCCCGCAAGGTTTTCTCCATTAACAACGAAAAAATCCGCGCTGACTGTTTTTATATACTTTTCTATCGCCTTTCTTCCCGGTTTCCCTATAACGTCACCGAGGAAAAGCACCTTTATATTATTTGGCATATTCTATTGACCTGGTCTCTCTGATTACGACAACCTTGATCTGTCCCGGATACGAAAGGTCTGTCTCTATCTTCTTTGCGATGTCTCGTGATATGACATTAATGCTGTCGTCGTTGATCTTTTCGCTGTTTACAACGATACGTATCTCACGACCTGCCTGTATAGCGTATGATTTTTCCACGCCCTGAAAACTATTGGCTATACGCTCAAGTTCTTCAAGCCTTTTAATATATGTTTCCAGCATCTCCCTTCGTGCGCCGGGCCTTGCCCCCGACAGCGCATCTGCGGCCTGGACAATGACGTCAAGGAGGCTTGTTGTTTCAACATCTTCGTGGTGCGCGAGAATGGCGTGCACAATCAGTTCATTTTCACCGTATTTTTTCGCGAGATCAGCCCCGATGGTGGCGTGTGAACCTTCTACCTCGTGGTCTACGGCCTTGCCGATATCGTGCAAAAGCCCTGCCCTTTTTGCATCCTTCGGACTGATCCTTAATTCAGAAGCGATAGCGCCGCAGATAAAGGCAACTTCAAGGGAATGCTGGTATATGTTCTGGGCATAACTGCTCCTGAACTTGAGCCTGCCAAGCAATTTAATGATCTCGGGATGGACATTATGGACGCCGAGGTCAAAAACAGCCTGCTCGCCGGAGTCTTTTATCTTTTCTTCCATCTCTTCTGCGACCTTCGAAACGATCTCTTCGATCCTGGCGGGATGGATTCTCCCGTCACCGATCAAGCGCTCGATGGATATCCTTGCCACCTCTCTCCGGATAGGGTTAAAGCAGGAGAGGATCACTGCCTCAGGCGTATCATCAATAATGATATCTACACCGGTGGCCGCCTCAAGGGCCCGGATGTTACGGCCTTCCCTCCCGATTATCCTTCCCTTCATCTCTTCATTGGGAAGGGTTACAACGGATACCGTATCCTCACCGACGTAATCGCCTGCGTATCTCTGGATTGCGAAGGCAATGATCTCTTTCGCCTTCTTGTCGGCCTTTTCCCTGGCTTCTTCCTCAATCTTCTTGATTATCTTCATGGATTCGTATTTTGCTTCGTCTTCCATCGCCTGCATAAGCATCTTTTTTGCTTCTTCTCCGGTAAGTCCGGATATCTTTTCCAGGTGTTCTTTGCCTTTTATAATGAGGGCTTCATTTTCCCTGATCTTTGTGTCGAGAAAGGACTGTTTTTGTGAGATCTCACGGTCCTTCTTAGATAGTTCATCTTCCTTTCTGTCGATAAGCTCGATCTTTTTATCCAGATTTGACTCTTTCTGGGCAAGCCGTTTTTCGGTATTCTGTAATTCCAGCCTCCTCGATTTGGTCTCATTCTCAAGCTCATTTTTTGCCTGCAGGACGATATCTTTAGCCTGGATGGAGCCTTCCCGCATGAGGACGTCAGCCTCTTTTTTAGCGTCCTCAAGTATCTTCTTTCCTATCTTTTCGTACTCGCCGATTTTCTTCTTCTGGATAAGGCGGGCAAGGGCAAGGCCTATAAAAACAGCTATTATGAAGCTGATTGCTGAAATGATTATTGTATCCAAAATTCCCCCTATGGTAAAGGTTACTTATACCGGGGTTAGGAAGATAAAGAAGAGAGGGGTAACTTACATCTATATGAAAGGAGTTTTAAAACCTCCGTAAAAACACATGATATCTATATCAACCCTCTGTTTTCTCTACTACCAACCCTGAATTTAAGCCCCGCAGGTGCCGTGTAAACAGTATGTCTTGAACCTCTTGTTAAAGTGGGTGCCGTATTGTTGTATCAGGCTTCTCGTCATAATAACGAGCATGCACACAACAACAAGGTAAGGCTCCCCTTATAGAGGTGTTGGCTCTAAGCCTACCATTTATCACGTACACTGCAGGGAACATCTATGTCCTCAAACTTTTTTATAAGTTTTAATGTCCTTCCTTCAACAAGTTCTGCCTGCTTCTTCATCTCGAGATATTCATCGGTCACTTCCATAAATGCCATGATCACAGCGTTCAATGTATTAATGATGCCATACCGGTTAATCGCATACTCTATCTTCTCGTTCACATAACGTGCATCCCTTTTGATCCTGTCCTCATCTTCTCCTACGAAAGTAAATGGTTGCTTTAAAATGGTTACTTCAACTTTCTTCTCCATATTTTACCCTCATATCTCTACTTTTTCAACTTTTTCTAAGATCTTGGTAACCTTGTCGATAAGTACTTCTCTTTCCTTTTTTATCTCATCCATTTTCTCTTGTATATTCTTGTCGTTACCTTCCAATGATTTAAGTTTAACATTAAGTTTTTCGTTTTCATCTTTAATAATTTTATATTTTTCTATAAGTTTGTCAATCTTTTCTTCAAGTTCTTCAATCTTATTTTCACTAAATATATCTCTTTTTATGCTGAAAACTTCCATAATATATTAACCTTTCCCCCTATGTTCTTAATTATCCTCCCTTTTTTGCTCAAAAGTCAAGTATAAAAGGTAAGATTTAATAAAAGTATCGATATCTCCGTCAAGAACGGCTTCTGCGTTATGCTCCTCGCATTTTGTTCTGTGGTCTTTTATGAGTTTATAAGGGTGGAGGACATATGAACGTATCTGGCTCCCCCAGGCAATGTCCTTCTTCTCTTTGTTCAATGAGTTCAATTTATCTTCCTTTTTCTTCTTTTCGAGTTCATAGATCCTTGATTTAAGGATCGCCATGGCAATGGCCTTGTTCTTGTGCTGAGACCTTTCGTTCTGGCATTGGACAACAATTCCGGTGGGGATATGGGTGATCCGGATTGCCGACTCTGTCCGGTTCACGTGCTGTCCACCGGGACCGCTGGAGCGGAAAGTATCGATCCTCAGATCCTCTTCCTTGATATCTACATGTATATCTTCGGGAATCTCCGGATATGCGTAAACCGAGGCAAATGATGTATGCCTCCTGTTGTTTGAATCGAACGGAGAGACCCTCACGAGCCGGTGGATACCGACCTCACATTTCAGATATCCGTATGTATAGGGGCCTCTTACTAAAAAGGTAACGTTTTTTATGCCTGCTTCTTCGCCCTGTAATATATCGACAATCTGTGTTTCAAAACCTTTCTTTTCAGCCCATCTCAGATACATCCGGAGGAGCATCTCTACCCAGTCCTGGGCCTCTGTCCCTCCTGCCCCTGAGTTGATATACATGATCGCATTGGCCTTATCGTTCTCCCCGGCCAGCATACGTTCAATCTCATATTTACCGAGGAGGGCGTCAAGGGAGGCAGCCCTCTGATCTAATTCTTCTATATCTTTAGGGTCTCCTGTTTCTTTTGATATCTCGGCGAGTATAAGTATCTCTTCAAGTTCCTTTTCTTTGCCCTGCCAGTTTTCGATCTCCTCCTGGATAAGCGACCTTTTTTTCAGTATATTCTGTGCCTTTTCCTGGTCTTCCCAGAAGGTAGTTTCGGATATCTCTGAATCGAGTTCCTGCAGCTTTACCTTGAGTGCAGAGTGGTCAAAGATAACCTCTCAGGGCGCTCATTCTTTCAATCAATCCGTCGATCTTGACCTTTATTTCGTCATACATATCTTTTTCCTTTCTACTAAAATTAGTTCCTGTCTCTATAGCCTCTTGACGACTTGTTTTCCAAATTCCGAACATTTCACAGGGTTTACGTTCGTGAGCTGTCTTGCGAGATCGTACGTAACTATCCCATCGCCTATTGTTTTTTCTACAGCCTTCTCAATAAGTGTCGATACACCGTCGAGACCGATATAACGGAAAAGCATCGCGCCGGAGAGGATAAACGATGTAGGGTTAATGACATCCTTGCCGGCGTATTTCGGCGCGCTCCCGTGTGTCGGTTCAAAGATAGCGATCCTGTCGCCTATATTGGCCCCTGGCGCCACGCCAAGGCCGCCTATAAGGGCGGCACATGCGTCGGACAGATAATCGCCGTTCAGGTTGGGACACAAAAGGATATCATACTCATCAGGCCTTAAAATAACCTGCATGAACATGTTATCAGCGATCCTGTCATTGAAGACGATCTTCCCCTTCTCCGCGTCAAAGGTGATCTCTCCGGGAAACTCCCTTGCAACTTCATATGCATATTCCTTGAAGGCCCCTTCAGTGTATTTCATGATGTTGCCCTTGTGGACAACAGTTATGGATCTTCTTTTGTTCTTTATCGCATAATCAATGACCCATTTCGTAAATCTGATCGTTCCCGCCCTGCTGATCGGTTTTATCCCCAGGCCTGTGCTGTCCGGCAGGTCTGTTTTCATAGTATCTTTCAGGAACCGTATGAGGCTCTGTGCCTCTGGTGTGCCTTCCTTCCATTCGATACCCCTATAGAGGTCTTCAGTGTTCTCCCGAAAGATAATAAATCCGACCTTTTCAGGTGTCTTCATCGGGCTTGGAAGACCATTGAAGTATCTGACGGGCCGCATACATACGTAAAGGTCAAAGATCTGCCTGAGATATACGTTGATACTCCGGAATCCTCCGCCAACCGGTGTTGTGAGAGGTCCTTTTATTGCTACCTTATATTCCCGTATTGCTTCAACAGTCTCCTCGGGAAGAAGCTTCTTTGTCGTATCCAGCGCCTTCTGTCCTGCGAGCAGCTCCACCCACTCTATGTTCTTTTCTCCATTTGCAGCCCTGTGTAACGCCTCTTCAAATATCTCGTGTGAAGCGTTCCAGATGTCTTCGCCTGTGCCGTCACCGGCAATGTAAGGTATGGTTATTTTCTCTTTCAAATCTTCAAGCTCCCGTGTTTTTTAATGTAACTGTCGAGACCGCCTTCATCGAGGATCTTCCTCATTATAGCCGGGAGCGGTGAGAAGGTACTTTTCTCCCCGCTTGTCCTGTTGTCAAGGACACCTTCATCCAGACTGATCTCCAGTTCGTTGCCTTCTTTAATATCGTCGGTATTGCAGATTATCGCTGCAAGCCCTACATTGATCGCATTCCTGTAAAATATCCTGGCAAAGGAATTGGCAATGATAGCGTCGATACCGGCAAGCTTTATAATGAGCGGTGCATGCTCCCTGCTCGATCCGAGCCCGAAATTCCTGCCGCCGACGATGATGTCGCCTCTGCTGATCTTTTTATGGAAATCCGGTGCAATATCTTCAAAGACGTGTTTTTTTAATTCATCCAGGTTGGACCGCAGATGATAAAATCTCCCCGGTATTATATGGTCGGTGGATATATCATCACCAAACTTCCACGCCTTTCCTTTCAAAATCATCCAAAACCTCCCTCGGGTCTGTCAGTTTTCCTTTTAAGGCTGTTGCTGCTGCTGTTGCCGGGGAACTCAGGATGATCCCCGAATCAGGATTACCCATTCTTCCAAGAAAGTTCCTGTTCGATGTGGCAACACATGTCTCGCCATCGCCGAGCACTCCCTGGTGAAGACCTATGCAGGGCCCGCATCCCGGTGGCAGTATAATTGCCCCTGCCTCAAAAAGTGTCGCCAGGATCCCTTCATGCAATGCCTGATAATAGACTGCCCTTGATGCGGGGCAGACGAGAAGACGAACGTCAGGGTGTTTTTTCCTTCCTTTCAGCATGAGCGATGCGACTCTCAGGTCATCGATCCTGCCGTTTGTGCAGGAGCCTATGAATACCTGCTGTACCGGGATGTTCTTTGCTTCCCTGTCTTCGATGCTCTTCGCGTTGTCGACCTGATGAGGCAGGCTTATCATCGGCGTAAGTTCATGGACGTTGATCTCGAATATCTTCTCATACACAGCATCATCATCAGGCATGATCTCGATATATACCTTCTCTCTCCGCATCCGCCTGAGATACATAAATGTCATAATATCCGATGGAAAAAGCCCGCATTTAGCGCCAGCCTCCACCGCCATGTTTGCTATGGTCATCCTCTCTTCCACGTCAATGTGTTTTACTGTTTCACCGGCGAATTCCATGGATTTATAGGTTGCGCCATCGGCGCCGATCATCCCGATGACCTTCAGGATCAGATCCTTCATAAAGACACCGGACGGAAACCGGCCGTTGAGAACAAAGTTATAACTCTCGGGCACTCTCATCCATGTTGTACCAAGCCCCATGGCAACGGCAATATCCGTAGAACCCATTCCCGTTGAAAATGCCCCCAGTGCTCCCCCTGTACATGTATGGGAATCAGCGCCGACAAGGACCTCTGACGGCGCCAGGATCCGCTCGGTCATAATCTGGTGGCAGATCCCGTCACCGGTTTCGGAGATATTGGCGCCATGTCTTTTTGCAAAATCCCTGATTGTCCTGTGATCATTTGACAGCTCCATGCGGGGACTCGGTGATGCGTGGTCAAGGAAAAAGGTTACCCGCTGCCCGTTAAAGAGTTTTTGAAAACCCATCTCTCCGAATTGCCTGATCGCGAGAGGGGCTGTCCCGTCCTGGAGCAGGATCCTGTCCACATTGACTATCGCGTAGTCGCCCTGCCTGACGTCACTCCCCGTATTGATGCCAAGGATCTTTTCAGCTATTGTTTTACCCATCGTTTATCCTTCAGCCTTCGTGAGATCTTCAAACCGTATATCAAGCCCCAGTATGCCGTTTATGTCTCCGAATTGATCCCTGATGGGACCCGATACGGTGACGCACAGCGCATCGGTGATCTTCGAGGAATAGATGCTGGTAACACCTATCTTCCCGGTCTTCATGGGGTTAATAAACCAGTCTCTGTCTGAGAAATCTTCATGAAGGCCTATCTTGTAATATTTTGCCCTGTCGACGGCCTGTGTTATATTCTTTGTGATCTTTATGCCCTCGCTGTTCACGATATAGGCAAACTGGATAAAAGGATAATCCTCCACGATCTTCTTCAGTGTCTCTTCCTGTTGTTCGGGGACCATGGTCCTGATCTGGTCTTTTTCAATATATTTCTCGATGAGGTGGGCTGCCATATCATATGCCCTCTTCTTCAGGAGCTCGAACTCTGATACGAACATCTCCGGTATGTAGATCCTTACAAGCCGCTCTATCTCTTCCTCTGATATCGACGTGCACCTGCCTTCATCATACTGCTTGATGATCCATTTGTTGATCTTCGCAACTCCGGGATGTATCTTTTCAATCCTGTCTTTTCC
>JAQTNJ010000122.1 GCA_028713955.1 Syntrophorhabdaceae bacterium | reverse complement strand
TACCTTTTAATGTTTATCCCGTTCACTACATACATACCTTAACCCCGACAAAACAAACTAAGACAGCCATCAAGGAGACGGAATGGAGCAAGATCCCTCAGAGCAACAACGTTCGTTATTTGAAAAGATAAAACGCACAATAATAGGCACGCCCCATAATATCAACGAGCCCTCGATCTTCCACAGATTATCCCTCATACCGATACTCGCATGGATAGGCCTTGGGGGCGACGGTCTTTCATCGTCCTCATACGGTCCCGAAGAGGCATTCCGGACATTGGGGCCCCATACATACCTCGCTATCTTTATCGCCATCGCATCGGCAATCACGGTTATTATCATATCCTATTCTTATACCAGGATTATTGAACATTTCCCTCATGGAGGAGGGGGTTACATTGTAGCGACTCATACTATCAGCAAGAATGCGGGGGTGATCTCCGGCTGTGCGCTCCTCGTGGATTATATGTTAACGATCACGGTCTCTCTTGTCTCATGCGGTGATGCCGTATTCAGTTTCCTGCCATTGTCCTTCCATCATTACAAGTTATTTTTCGTGGGATTTCTCATTATACTTCTTGTCATATTAAATCTCCGGGGAGTCAAAGAATCCGTGATAATACTCGCACCTATTTTTATACTTTTTGTTATCACCCACGTCCTGCTTATCGGATACGGTTTTACAACCCACATCAATCAGGTAAAACCTCTCGTTGGGGAGATCAGGAATAATTTTCAGGCAGGTCTTGCCAGTCTTGGAGGGATCGGACTTCTCGCCATTTTCCTGAGGGCATTTTCCATGGGTGCCGGAACATACACCGGTATTGAGGCTGTTTCAAATGGTATGCAGATCATGCGGGAACCAAGGGTCAAAACCGGGAAAAGAACCATGATATACCTGGCAACATCCCTTGCTATAACGGCCGGCGGTCTTCTGGTCTGTTACCTGCTTTTCAGGATAAGACCCGAGGAAGGAAGAACGCTCAACGCAATCCTTTCTGAAGAGATTTTTAAAAACTGGCCCTTTGGGAGCTGGGTAGCCCTGGTTACCATCCTTTCAGAAGGCGCCCTTCTTGCTGTTGCCGCCCAGACAGGATTTATCGATGGACCGAGGGTTATGTCCAATATGGCCATAGACTCCTGGCTCCCACGGCGTTTTGCATCACTCTCCGAGCGCCTGACCATGCAGGATGGGGTTCTCCTGATGGGTATTGCCGCCTTAATCCTGCTTCTTTATACCCATGGGTCAATCACTGCACTCGTCGTCATGTACTCCATCAATGTCTTTGTTACATTCTCCCTGTCCCAGTTCGGTATGGCACGGTTTTTTGTGAAAAACAGAAACAGGGATAAGAAATGGAAACAGCACATTGTTATTCACATCATAGGCCTGATGCTCTGTCTCACGATCCTTTCGGTCACCGTTTATGAAAAATTCGGTGAAGGAGGGTGGGTGACGCTTGCGATAACATCAGTCATTATCGGCTTGTGCTATTTAATAAAGAGGCACTACACTAAAGTAAGGCAAAGCATCCGCCATCTTGAAAAAACCCTCTCCGATATACCTCCCTCTGAGGAATATAACAACAATCCGGTTCGTCCGAAAGACATGACTGCGATACTCCTTGTTGGCGGTTTTAGCGGTTTTGGGCTGCACACGTTGCTGTCTGTCGTTAAAAATTTTCCCAATGTATATAAGAATTACATCTATATCTCTGTAGCAGAGGTTGATTCCGGTTCATTTAAGGGGATTGCTGAGATGGAAGCCTTGAAAAAGTCAGCAAAAGAAGGCCTTGAAAAATACGTGAAGATAACAAGGATACACGGTTTCCCGGCGGATTACCGGTTTGATATCGGAACAGATGTCGTCGATTCTGTCACTGAATTAGTGGAAAAAACCGTAAAAGAATTCCCTCACTCCACTGTTTTTACCGGGAAGCTGGTCTTCAAACACGAAAACCCTTTTCAAAGGATACTTCACAACGAGACTGCCTTTGCAATCCAGAGACGTCTGCAATGGGACGGGATCGCTACGATGATCTTACCGATCCGGGTTGATGTTTAGCTCTCTGTGTCTTTTCCTCAGAAAAATCTTTACTATCTCCGCGGCTACGGGGGCCATAAGCATAAAGGGGGCCATTACAATCCAGTCGCTGATGCCGAGGAATGTTGTACCAAAAAACGGTCTCAGAAACGGGACATATACCGTTATGAGGACAAGGAACGCCGAACTGATAACCCCCGGCTGCATCCAGCGGTTCGAAAAAACGCCGATTGAGAAAACGCTGTAGTATTCCGACCGTGCGGTATATGCCCTTAATAGTTCCGACATACAGAGCGTTATAAACGCCATGGTCCGTGCAGCCGCAAGATTTTCAGGAAACCTGATAATTCCTATTGCAAAAACAGAAAGTATCGCAACCGTATCAACAAGCGGGATAACAACAAGACCTAATGCCATATCCTTGTTTATAACCGGTTCCGTTGTCGGTCTTGGCGGACGCTTCATGATATCGGGCTCACCTTTTTCCAGGCCGAGTGCGAGGGCAGGAGCGCCATCGGTCACTAAGTTCAACCACAGCAACTGGATAGGCCTGAAGGGGACAGGCATACCGAAAAGCATGGAGAGAAAAACTATCAAAACCTCACCGATGTTACATGCCAGGAGAAAGAAGACAAATTTTCTGATATTTGCATAGATAATCCGGCCTTCCTCTACGGCAGAAACAATACTTGCGTAGTTATCATCGGTAAGGATCATGTCGGCGGTCTCCTTTGAGACGTCAGTCCCGGTAATACCCATGGCCACGCCGATATTTGCTCTTTTCAGTGCCGGGGCATCGTTTACACCATCTCCCGTCATGGCAACCACATGTCCTTTTGCCTTAAAGGCATCAACAACCTTTGTTTTGTGTTGTGGTGAGACCCGGCAGCACACGTTTACATCATCGATAACCTTTGCGAACTCAGGATCGCTCATTGAATCAAGCTCGGCCCCGGTAAACACCTTTCCCGCTGGTGAGAGTATACCGATCTCCCTTGCCACTGCCTCGGCGGTGTCCTTATAGTCACCGGTAATCATAACACTTTTAATCCCGGCCCCATGAGCCACTTTCACTGCCTGCTTCACCTCGGGCCGGGGTGGGTCCATCATACCTAAAAGCCCTGCGAAAACCAACTTCTGTTCGATAATGGTAAAATCACATGAGTCGGGCACACTATCCATCGGTCTATAGGCAACACCGAGAACCCTCAGCGCCTGCTGCGCCATACCCCTGTTGACCTTCAGTATTCCCTGTTTCCCTGCCGCATCGAGAGGCACGATCTTCCCATCCTCAATACAACTCGTACAGAGGTCAAGGATTACATCGGGTGCTCCTTTCACAAAAGCAATTACCTCCGGGGAATCAAAACCAATCTCGCTGCCATGTTGTGCAGATCTCTGGAATCGATGAATGGTTGTCATCCTTTTTCTCTCAGAATCAAAGGGAATTTCCATGACCCGAGGGAATATCCTGTCCGCATCCGTCCGCCATATCCCCCCCTTTGCGGCGGCGACAACCATGGCCCCCTCGGTCGGGTCTCCAACCATCCGCCACGTTTTAGCT
Source organism: Syntrophorhabdaceae bacterium (assembly GCA_028713955.1). NCBI lineage: Bacteria > Pseudomonadati > Thermodesulfobacteriota > Syntrophorhabdia > Syntrophorhabdales > Syntrophorhabdaceae > Syntrophorhabdaceae bacterium. The sequence goes on along the minus strand of JAQTNJ010000122.1, from coordinate 5,774 downwards.
CCATTCTCTTCACCGCTTTCTTCCAGTTTTGCATCATTACAGAGTAATGAGCCATGGAGTAAAAGAACAGCCTCCTGATAATCAAATGTATTAAAGGGTACATTATCGAGCAAAAATTCCCCTTGCGGTACATATCCTTCTCCTGATACCTGAAAAAGTTTTCCTCCAGCCCATCCCTGCACGACAGTCATTTTATTCTGTGTCAGCGTCCCTGTCTTGTCGGAGCAGATAACTGTTGTGCAACCAAGTGTCTCAACGGCCGGCAATTTACGGATCAATGCATGGCGCTTTATCATACGCTGCATGCCAAGGGCAAGACATATAGTTACGACCGCAGGCAGACCTTCGGGCACAGCTGCTATAGCCAGGCTAACGGCAGTCATGAAAAGATTGACAATATTCCTCTTTTCGGCAGAGAAATATGCGGATATCCCTTGCTGAAAGATTGCGCTCAAATGTGTGTCCCTTATCAGACCCCACGCAAAAATGATGCAGCAGATAGCGAGGCATCCAACCCCGAGTATCTTTGCCAACTGGTCAAGTTTTTTCTGGAGAGGAGTCGGTTCCGCTTCATAGGATTGCAGCATTTCGGCTATCAGACCAATCTGGGTGTGCATGCCTGTTGCAACCACAATTCCGCTTCCCCTTCCATACGTCACCACCGTGCTCATGAATACAGAATTCTTACGGTCACCCAGGGGAATTTCCTTGTCCAGAACGCTCTTTGCATCTTTTTCTACAGGAACAGACTCACCGGTAAGTGATGCCTCTTCGATTTTAAGGTTTATGCTTTCAATGAGACGCAGATCTGCCGGTATATAATTTCCGGCCTCTATGGTGACGATGTCGCCCGGGACCAGTTCTCTTGAAGGTACGGTAATCTGGTGGCCGTCCCTTATCACCTGGGCATTCGGGGCTGCCATCTTCTGAAGCGCAGCAAGCGCTGCTTCCGCTTTAGACTCCTGAACAACACCCACAATGGCATTAAGGACGACAATGACCATGATCGCAACCGCATCGACGATCTCACCCAGAAGAAGTGACACAATCGCCGCGATGATCAGGATGATTACCAGGAAATTACTGAACTGGGCCATGAGCATCTTGAAAAAACCGGGCCGGGGTTTCTCTGCCAGCTCATTGGGACCATGCTCCTCCAGACGTTTCCCGGCTTCGGCCTGAGTCAGGCCCTCTCCAATCCGCGTCTCCAACCTATCGACCACATGCTCGATGGGCATGTAATGACACTCGCGTAACTTCATTGAATGAAACCCCTCTTGTCAGTAGATTCCCAAGATTCCCACCGGCAAACCCGTGGTACTATCAATACGCGCCTTGCGGGAACAAACGTATTTGCCCACGCCTGAAAGCGGCCCTCTTTCGGCTCGGGTCGTTTAAGGCATAAGGGGAATTGTCACATAGCTTATAGCAAAATACCCGTAAAATGAAAGACATAAAATGTAAAATATTCAAAATTTTTTACTTTTTACGTTTCACGATATAAGACGTATCCGGGATTATTTTTTCTTGTTTTGTCTCACAAAAAAAGTTAATTTGAGCAGAAAAGTACAACGTTATGATGGTTATTACTGTCTCACGATCATATGGCTCAGCGGGCAGCCTCTTTGCCCGCCGCCTTGCCGAAAACCTCGGTTATTCTTATGCCGATGAGTTGTTTATCAATAATATAGGCTACGATTCGGGGGTCTCCGGAGCTCTCCTGGCAAGCATAGAGGACGAGCCAAGCCCCAATTTTTTTCAGCGTGCCAAAGATCTGCTTACGCGGAAAAGCTCCTTCAAGACAGCGCTCTCGGCCTGCATCTATGATTTTGTCTTGAAGAGCGACATCGTCTTCGTCGGGGGCGGGGCGCATCTGATCCTTGAAAACTATCCCGGTATGATCAGCATCCAGGTGATGAGGAATCTATCTGAACGTATTCGGGACATTGCGGCAGAAAAAAACATCTCCTACGAGGAGGCCTTGCGACTCATCGAGAAGAAGGATAAGGCAAAAAAGAATTTTATCAGCTATTACTTCGACAGGGACCTCTTCGATCCCCTGAAGTTTCATCTCACTTTCAATTCAAGTTTGGTATCGCTCGCCGACGCTATCGATATATCAAGCAACTATGCTAATAAGTATTTCTCCGGCGTCAATCACGAAGAGGCAAAAACATTTCTGAGAAAGAAGCTTTTGGAAAAAAAAGCGGAGATCCTCCTCTCACGGCAAGACTTTGGTAGTGATTTTGGCAAAATTTCCTTCGAGGCTATCGACGTGGACATACTCTCCGTGAAAGGCATCATTGGAGGAGAGGAAGAAAAGAAACAACTTTTTAAGACCCTCTGGAATGTTAGAGGATTAAAGAAGATCGAAGACAATCTGAAATTCGGAGTACTTTCACGCAACCTTTATTAAATTTATGACAAAACAGCGAATCCTGCCAAAATGTGTTACGACAGCCTATCTCGCCGTTCTGCTTGTCGTCGTTTATTCTTGCCGTCAAACCGGTCCGGCGCAGTTCCCTCTATGGAGTTGTTTATTCTTCGTCGTGCTGCTTTTGTCCATAGCGGTCTTTCCCCTCGCACTATCCGAATGGTGGTCGAAGCACTACTGCCTTTTTACCTTTCTCCTTGTCGTTCCCGCCGCGTTTGTCGTCATTATGGAAGAATGGACCCTTCTCGTCCATGTCCTCGGAGAATACATTTCGTTTATCATTCTCCTGGGGTCGCTTTTTATTATTGCAGGAGGGATCGTCATCAGGTTGGGTGCCAGAGGTACCCCGATATTAAACTGTACCATGCTGCTTCTTGGCGCCTTCTTTGCGAGCTTTATCGGTACAACCGGCGCAAGCATGGTGCTTATAAGACCGATGCTGCATGCCAACAGGGGGAGGAAACACGTTTCACACATCTTCGTATTCTTCATATTCATTGTTTCCAATATTGGCGGCCTCCTGACCCCCCTGGGTGATCCCCCGCTTTTTTTGGGTTTCTTACGAGGGGTTCCTTTCGTCTGGACGATGAAGCTGTTCCCTTTTTGGATATTTACCGTTTTCATTCTCCTGGCAGTTTTTTATTTCTTTGATACCTGTATGATCAAAAAAGAAGATGAAAGTTTCTTCCTTGAAACGATAGATGAGGTATCGCAGAAAAAGGTAGAAATTAAGGGTAAAATCAACCTTATCTTTCTCCTCATGGTTCTCGGTTCTTTATTCTTGCCTCAAATCTTAAGAGAGATAGTCATGCTTGCGGCCCTGGCCCTTTCCATATACTTCACGTCAGTCGCCCTTCGGGAAGAGAACGCCTTTACGTACCACCCCATTATCGAGGTAGCTGTCCTCTTTGCCGGTATCTTCGTGACAATGGCGCCGGTAATGAAAATCCTCGAGGTGAACGGAAGCAAGCTGGGAGTTAATGAACCATGGCAGTTTTTCTGGGCAACTGGGGTGCTCTCGAGCTTTCTTGATAACGCACCGACATACCTCATCTTTTTCTCATCGGCCCAAAGTGTTGCCCAGGCACAAAACATTGCACACGGTCTTATCGTCGGCGTACCTGAAGTATATCTTAAAGCCATCTCCGTGGGGGCTGTAATGATGGGTGCAAATACTTACATAGGAAATGGTCCGAATTTTATGGTAAAGGCCATATGCGAGGAAAACGATGTTAGTATGCCTTCTTTTTTCGGATACATGGTATGGTCTCTTGTCATCCTTATACCGGTTTTTCTTCTGGTAACCTTTCTCTTTTTCTGATACCGGTACCCGCCTTAGCAAACAGGATACTTGATACTGGCAAAAATCTCGTAAGTCATGAATCGTAAGACGTGAGGAGGAGGACGGAAGGACGAGAAGAATCAGGTTGAGGTTTTTCATTCAGTTGTCATCGCGAGGAGTGAAGCGACGTGGCGATCTCAGGGTATAATCTATTGAATGAGATTGCCGCGCTCCGCTCGCAATGACACCTATCACCTATTACCTTTCACTGAGTTTATCCTCTTACGCCTCGCGGAAAGGAAAAGGCCCTTCTTTCCCACCGAAGATATATCGATATCCCGGTTAAAATAGAAGGGCGTTGTTTACAACGCCCTGGACGTATCCGGGATAAGTCGTAGCGAGTTCACGAGCCGGGTACCCGCGTGCGGGTGCGGGAGTCTCTGCGGGCTTTGCCCGCAGAGGGGGCGACGTGAGCCCCGGTGCAGTTTTTATAGCCCGTTCTCGGGCGCGAGGGGGAGTCTCTGCGGGCTTTGCCCGCAGAGGGGGCGACGTGAGCCCCGGTAATAGAAGGGCGTTGTTTACAACGCCCTATTGGAATAGTTCATTTCAGCAAAGACAGAAACATGCCTGCCGCCACGGCAGTGCCGATAACTCCGGCCACATTAGGACCCATGGCATGCATGAGGAGGTGGTTCTTCGGATCTGCTTCCAGTCCTACCTTCTGGCTTACACGTGCCGCCATAGGGACTGCCGAAACACCGGCGGAGCCGATAAGAGGGTTGATCTTCTCTTTCAGGAAGAGATTCATTATCTTTGCAAGGAGCAAACCTCCTATAGTAGAGAATGCAAACGCAACAAGACCCAAAAAGAATATAAAGATCGGTTGCGGCTTCAGGAAGATCTCTGCCTTCATAGTCGCACCAACGGCGATGCCGAGAATTATAGTCACGATGTTGAGGAGTTCGTTCTGCGAGGTCTTTAACAACCGGTCTACGACCTTGCATTCCCTGAACAGGTTACCGATCATCAAAAGGCCCATAAGCGGGGCTGCAGGGGGTGTAAGCAGACAGATCACAACCGTTGCGACGATAGGATAGAGGATCCTTTCAAGCTTACTTACCGGCCGCAGTTGTTTCATCTTTATCTTTCTTTCCGCTTTCGTTGTAAGCAACCTCATGATCGGGGGCTGGATAAGAGGGACCATTGACATGTACGAGTATGCGGCGATTGCCACCATGCCTATCATATGGGGCGCCAGAGAACTCGACAGATATATTGTTGTAGGACCGTCAGCACCGCCGATGATGCCGATGCACGCTGCCTCTTTGAGCGTAAAACCGAAAAAGATGGAGCCGAAGAAGGCAATGTATACCCCAAGTTGTGCGCTTGCCCCGAGGATCAGGGTCTTCGGGTTCGCGATCATGGGGCCAAAATCAGTAAGCGCGCCGATTCCCAGGAAGATCAAACAGGGAATGATCTCCGTTTCAAGTCCATATTTGAAGAAAAGGTTGATAAGGTCACCAGGTCCGGTAAGCGGGGCAATGGGCATGTTGACGAGAAAGATACTGAAGCCGATAGGTACAAGAAGCAGAGGCTCAAAATCCTTTTTAATGGCAAGAAATATAAAAAAACAACCGATGAGCCACATGACCACGTGGCCGACCGTAAGATGCACGACACCTGTTTTCAGCAGTAATTCATGAAAGAGGTTAGAATCCATATTCATTTACCCCCTTTCTTCTCAATCCGTTTACACACGAAACTCATGATTTTCACGCTGAATGCAAGAAGCAATAACGTGATAAATACTACGGAAAACCCTATAACAGCTACTCTTGCTGCATCTGTCCACATAATGTTCTCCTCCGTTTCTCAATTAGTCTCCGGACCTTATGGCCGTTTTTCATAAACCGAATCTTCTTAGATGATACCCATCCCCTTCAGGACTGAGAGCATAACCGCCGCTGCCATTATGGACCCAACCTGACCGCCTGCATTTGCGCCCATGGCGTGCATAAGGAGATCGCTTTTCTTATTGTATTTCTGACCCTCTTTCTG
>JAQTNJ010000121.1 GCA_028713955.1 Syntrophorhabdaceae bacterium | reverse complement strand
ATCCTCTGCTCTTCTTATCCTCTGCTCTTCTTATCCTCTGCTCTTCTTATCCTCTGCTCTTCTTATCCTCTGCTCTTCTTATCCTCTGCTCTTCTTATCCTCTGCTCTTCTTATCCTCTGCTCTTCTGCTCTCAGCCATCAGCAATAACCTTAATTATAAATAACCAATAATGAAAAGTAAAAGAAAGGTAATAGGTAATAGGTGATAGGTGATATGCCATAGGATGTGGCGGGTTGTCATTGCGAGCGAAGCGCGGCAATCTCATTCAACAGCTTATACTCTATCAGATCGCCACGTCGCTTCGCTCCTCGCGATGACTCACGGTTATTCCGCTATGCGCCATGCGCTTTGCGCCGCTATGCCTTAGTCCCCTTACGACTTACGGGTGCATTGCTATGAGCCATGAGCTATCAGCTGTAAGCTGCCTTTCCCTTATTGCTTTTTGGAGCGCAAAAAAGTATACTTTCCCACACGGAGAGGTGACCGAGTTGGCCGAAGGTGCTCGCCTGCTAAGCGAGTGTACGTGCTAAAACGCGTACCCAGGGTTCAAATCCCTGCCTCTCCGCCATTGTTTTTTCGTATTGGATGGTCTGTTCTTCTGTTGACCTGCCCGATCTTTTTTTGGGGGGCTACTCCAATCCTCTGACCCCTTCTTCCCATTGCGCCATCATTCGCTCGCCGATCTCACGAAAATCCGGGTGTTCCGATATGTAGGCTGGGATCGTTTCTCTCGTCGCCGTCACCGCTTCAGCGGCACCGCTGAATATGCTCGACACCTTCCTTACGGGCAGAAAGAGGTGCGAGACGGCGAAACGCTCCAGTGCCTTCCGGGGCCACCACTTCTTCGTGCCTGCCAGGGTCAGGGCGGGCACGTCCTTGCTGACGTAAACCGTTGTTGTTACCACGTCATAGACGGGGGCAAGTTCGACGGCGCTTCTGGGAACGGCATAGAGCACGCCGAAATTCTTCAGATGGGCGTCACCGTTTCGAAGCATGACCGACAGGACCAGAGTGGCAAAAAATTGTTCTCTCGCCGCCATCAGACGGTCGCCGGAGATATAATCGCCAATGCTCTTCGCCACCCTTTCATAGCTCCCGGAATACTTCTGTGACGTACCGTACGCCTGCAGGCTGCACATGTCTTCAAAACCGATCGGAACGCCCTTTGTGGTGACGTCGAACCGCCGCATGATGAAGAGGCCTCCGTTGTCCGAGAGGAAATACTCCGGGGTCGGCAGCCCCGCACGTTTCACCGCCGTCATACAGAAGTACTCGTTGGCAGCCAGGCATGGGTAATCGGACCCCCAGGACTTGACGATGTACCCTGACGAGGCTAACGATCCCCTTTCCGACGCCTCGAGGAGGACCTTTGGCTGGACCCCCGATATTCCCGACCGCAAAGCGTATTTCGCAACGAGTTCATGGAAAAGCTCCCTCGCGTCCGGATAGGTGAGCAATTCATCCAAGGATTCCGGTGTTTCGGCAATCCCCGGCGACGCATCATCGGGGAGCGCAAACCGGTTTCTCCCCACCTGGTTGCCCCCTGTCACCCGTAGCACGGAGAGGTCATCCTCTCCCACCACCTTGGCGATGGCCCGACGGATCACATCGAGGAGCGCACCTTCGGGAAGGTTCATCTGGAATACAGGGTGTAGGTCTCTACTTAGCCAGCTCGCCAGACGGACGGGCATGGTCAGGGATACCTGGGCTGTGCTGCCCGCTTCAGGTGTATAGGTGAACACGTATTCCTTTCGCGATTCCCTCGCGAGAAGGCCCGACCTTTTGCCGCCGGCCCATACGGCAAGCGAAGGGATACTGGCCATTAGCCGCCCTCCCCTTCACGAAGCTCTTCCAGTGTCGGAAAAACGCCTGACGGCCGGACGCGCAATTCCAACCCCAGGAATTCAAGAACCCTGATAAGCTTCCTCGTTCCAATATCCTGGACGGTGCCGTTCTCGATCTGTCCTATGGTGGTACGGCTCATGCCGAGGGCCTTAGCCAGCTTTGCCTGGGAGAGTCGGCGGGCTTTCCGGGCTTTCCGGATCTCTTTACCTATGGTGAAGAGCATATATGTATTATATATGATGCATTATCATTAGTCAAGAACTAATTGCATTATAAACAATGCATATATAATGCATCGTTATTTTCTTGGTATAGGATAGCTTTTGTTGACCTTGGCTATGCTTATAAGACATACTGTCGGCTGATCGCTGATGGCTGGCTGCTGATCGCCGACCGCTCATAAAGCACTTGACCCCGGCATCTCATTTTGATAGGATGCCTATGCAAATCTTTTTGGAAGGTGTGGGGACATGTTTAAAAAGATCGAAGGGATCAATAAGGTCCTTATTATCGGCTCCGGGCCGATCATTATAGGCCAGGCCTGCGAATTTGACTACTCGGGCACACAGGCATGCAAAGCCCTGAGGGCCGCAGGCTACTCAATCGTTCTTGTCAATTCCAATCCGGCAACGATCATGACTGACCCCGGTATGGCAGACGTTACGTACATCGAGCCGCTTACCGTGGACATCCTCGAGAAGATCATCGCAAAAGAGAGACCGCAGGGACTGCTCCCGAACCTCGGAGGACAGACGGGCCTCAACTTAGCCGCCGATCTTTCAAGAAAAGGTATCCTTAAAAAATACGGCGTGCAGATCATTGGCGTACAGGCCGACGCGATCGAGAGAGGGGAGGACAGGAGCGAGTTCAAGAAGACCATGGCGAAACTCGGCATCCCGATGCCGGAGAGCGCCCTCGCCTACTCGGTCGAGGAGGCGCTGGAGATCGCCGACAGACTCGGCTACCCTGTTGTCGTGAGACCCGCCTATACCCTCGGCGGGACAGGCGGCGGGATCACGTACAACAAGGAAGAGCTCAAGGTGATAGCCAGCAGGGGCATCTCTGCAAGTCTTATAGGACAGATACTTATAGAAGAGGCCGTCCTTGGTTGGGAAGAGCTCGAACTGGAGGTTGTAAGGGATGCCGACAACAACATGATCACTGTCTGTTTCATCGAGAACATCGATCCCATGGGCGTCCATACGGGTGATTCCTTCTGCTCCGCGCCCATGCTTACCATCTCCGAAGAGCTCCAGCAGAAATTGCAGGAATACTCCTACCGTATCGTGGAGGCGATCCAGGTCATCGGCGGGACAAATATACAATTCGCACATAACCCTGACGACGGCAGGGTCGTCGTTATCGAGATAAACCCAAGGACGTCGCGATCATCCGCACTCGCATCAAAGGCAACGGGGTTCCCCATAGCCTTCATCTCTGCAAAACTGGCAGGCGGTTACAAGCTCAGCGATATCCCTTACTACAGGGGAGGGACGCTCGACAAGTATACCCCTTCGGGAGATTACGTGGTCATCAAATTTGCGCGATGGGCCTTTGAAAAGTTCAGAGAGGCAGAGGATAAGCTGGGAACGCAGATGAAGGCCGTCGGCGAGGTCATGAGCATCGGGAAAAATTACAAAGAGGCCTTTCAGAAGTCGATACGCTCTCTGGAGATCAAACGGTACGGGCTGGGCTTTGCAAGCAATTTCAACGAACTGCCCCTTGACGAACTGATGAGGCTCCTCAATGAACCGTCGTCTGAAAGGCAGTTCATCATGTACGAGGCGCTGCGGAAGGGCGCCACCGTGGACAAGCTCTTTGAAAGGACAAAGATCAAACGGTGGTTCATCCGGCAGATGAAGGAGCTCGTGGAGCTCGAGGAAGAGATGCTGAAATATAAGGGCAGGGAACTGCCTGATGCCCTCCTTATAAAGGCAAAGGAAGACGGCTTCTCGGACAAGTACCTTGCGCAGATCCTCGGCACCGGCGAAGAAACGATCAGGGGTAGGAGGATCGCGCTGGGCAAGGCAGAGGCCTGGTGCAAGGTGCCTGTGAGCGGCGCTGATGCGGCATACTACTATTCCACCTATAACGCACCTGACGAGGTAGACGTCAGTGACAGACCCAAGGTGATGATCCTCGGCGGAGGTCCCAACAGGATCGGTCAGGGGATTGAGTTCGATTATACGTGCGTTCACACGGCATTTACCCTCAGGGATGAAGGGTATGAATCGATCATGGTAAACTGCAACCCGGAAACGGTATCAACCGATTATGACACCTCTGACAAACTCTATTTTGAGCCCCTCACCGTCGAGGATGTCCTCAGCATTTACAACAAGGAGAAGCCCATCGGGGTTATCGTGCAGTTCGGCGGGCAGACACCGCTGAACATCGCGAAGGAGCTTGAAGAGGCCGGCGTAAAGATCCTCGGGACATCACCGGAGAGTATAGACCTGGCCGAGGACAGGAAACGTTTTAAAAACGTGATGCACAAACTCGGGATCCCGCAGCCCGAGAGCGGAACGGCAACAGCCCTCGGAGAGGCCCTCTCCGTGGCACACGGGATCGGTTACCCCCTCATGGTGAGACCATCCTATGTCCTGGGCGGCCGCGGCATGGAGATCGTCTACGATGATGATATGCTCACATCCTATATCAATGCCGCCGTGGAGATATGGCCGGGGCGTCCTATCCTGATCGACAAATTCCTTGAAAATGCCATTGAGGTTGAGGCTGATGCCATCGCTGACGGCGAAGACGCCTTTGTGCCGTCCATCATGGAGCACATTGAGCTTGCGGGAGTCCATTCAGGAGACAGCGCATGTGCGATCCCGCCGAGAACGCTCTCGGATAAATACATCAGGACGATCAATGAATATACGAAGAAGATAGCCATTGAGCTCAACGTTGTGGGTCTCATGAACATCCAGTACGCGATCGCAAACGATATAGTCTATATTCTCGAAGCAAACCCACGGGCAAGCAGGACCGTACCCCTTGTATCAAAGGTTACCGGGGTGCAGATGGCACGGATCGCGACACAGATCATGCTGGGCAAAAAATTGAGGGATATGAACCTCAAACAGAAAAGCTACCCCCACGTCGGCGTCAAGGAAGCGGTATTCCCTTTCAATATGTTCCCCGAAGTGGACCCGACACTTGGACCGGAGATGAAGTCTACAGGAGAAGTCCTCGGCATGGCGGATTCCTTCGGTCTCGCTTTCTTTAAATCACAGGAGGCAGCCGGTCAGAAATTGCCCGATAAGGGAACGGTGCTCATCACCGTGACATCAAAGGAAAGAAAGGATATCCTCGGTGTGGCACAATACCTGAAAGAGGCAGGATTTAATATCCTTGCAACGGAAGGAACACACAAATTCTTTGAGGAGAACGGCGTGGAATCGACGTTCATTAAAAAGGTCCACGAAGGGAGACCTAATATCGTCGATGCGATCCACAACAAGGAGATACAGCTTATCATCAACACGCCTATCGGCAAAAGCAGCATGTATGATGACTCATATATCCGGAAAGCAGCGATCAAACACAAGGTGCCATACATAACGACAGCGTCCGCGGCAAAGGCAGCGGCAGAGGGTATCAAAGCATACATTAAGCAAAAAACAGGCACTGAGGTAAAATCGCTGCAAATGTACCACAAAGAGATCGTGTGAGACGGAAACCCGTGAGTCGTGAGTCGTAAGGGAAGAACAACCGTAATTCGTAATTCGTGAGACGTAAGAGGAAGAGCACAAGGTGCGGGGACTTATTACCCATTACGTTTCACTTTTCACCGGTTTCATCCAATTACGAATTACGATTCACGAATTACGGGTGTTTTCACGTTTCACTTCTATATTCCCAGTGTGACGCTGAAGACCTCTTCCAGGCTGGTGATCCCCTGCTCTACCTTCCGCAGGCCCGATTCGTAGAGCGTCGACATCCCTAATCCCTTGGCCAGGTTCCGTATCTCCTGGTAGGACACGCCGTGAGAGACCATGATCTTAATATCCTCAGAGATCGGCATTACCTCGGCGATGAGTGTTCTTCCCTTGTATCCAGTATTGCCGCAGGCCGGGCAACCTTTCGCCCTGTATACCACTTCAGCCCTCAACTGCGCGCTCCCGAGCTCCTTCACGGTAGGCGTGTATGCCTCTTTACATTCCGGGCAGAGCTTGCGGACCAGCCGCTGACCGATGACAATGAGAATTGTAGGCGCCAGGAGATAGGGTTCAACCCCGATATCGATGAGCCGTGTCACCGCCGATGGGGCATCGTTCGTATGGAGCGTGGAGAGGACGAGATGTCCTGTCAGTGCTGAACGGACGCATATCTCGGCCGTCTCGAGGTCTCTCACCTCACCGACAAGCATGATATCAGGGTCCTGCCTCAAAAAACTTCTCAGCGCCGCAGCGAAGGTAAGACCGATCTCGGGTTTTACCTGTACCTGGTTAATGCCGTCCAGCCTGTATTCTACAGGGTCTTCCACGGTAATGATGTTCTTTGTCGATGACTTGATCTCCTGGAGTATGGCATAGAGCGTTGTGGACTTCCCGCTCCCTGTGGGGCCCGTGATAAAGACAAGGCCATAGGGGCTGTTGATCGCCTTCTGCAGCGCCGCAAGGTCGTCTGTCTCAAAACCCATCCTGTCGAGGTCAAAGACAACGCCGCTCCTGTCGAGGATCCTCATGACGACCTTTTCCCCGTAGATCGTGGGGATGATAGATATCCTCAGGTCGATCGTCCTGTCTCCGAGCTTGACCATGAAGGTGCCGTCCTGCGGCAGCCGCTTCTCAGAGATATCGAGCTTTGATAGGATCTTTATCCTCGAAACGATCGGCAGGTAGAGGTGGCGCGGCGGCGGCGTGATATCATAGAGCTTGCCGTCAACCCTGTATCTCAGCGAGATCCTGCCCTCAAAAGGCTCTATGTGGATGTCGGACGCACGCTGGTCAATCGCCTGCCAGAGCATGAGGTCAACGAGCTTCACAACGGGTGCTGCCTTCGCGCGGGCTATGATGCTGTCAAGGCTTAAGGAATCATCGTCCGACTCCGGGCTCGTCTGTCTCAGCCTGTCTATGCCGTATAGCCTGGGTCCGCCTCCCTTTGCCAGATCGATGATACCGTAAAACTCTTCTATTGCCTTCAGGATATCGGAACGGGTGGCAACAACGGGACTGATGTCGCAGCCGGTGATCTTGCGGAGCTCATCGACAAGCATAAAGTCGTGGGGATCAAACATCGCACAGGTGAGGGTATTTTTGTCCCGTGAAATCGGCAGGATGGTATTCCTCACGGCAACCTGTTTAGAGATGAGCATCTCCAGACTCTGACCGTCTTCGGGCCGTAAAGTACCTGCCTTCGAGGAGATAAAAGGTATATTGAACTGCTGCGACAGTGCCAAGGCAACATCTTCCTCGCGCACCATCCCCCGGTTGACGAGGATCTCACCGAGGTGCCCTCCGTCGGCCTCCTGGATCTCGATGGCTATATCAAGCTGTTCCTGGCGAATGAATCTTTCTTTCAGGAGAATCTCTCCCAGCCGCGTCCTCGAAGGGTCCCGTTTCATCTTTTTTGTCATGTCTCTATTGTATGGAAAATATGACTGCACTGCAAGAGGGAAATAATTCCAGTATTACTTTTATACTCTTGATTAATCATGAGTTACAGCCTATATTTATATCATTATGAAAAAATACAGCGCTTATATTGCTATGGCCTTGGAAAGGGGAGTTGATGACGCACTGATCGTGAGCACCGCAAAGGTCTTCACGGCACCCTGGGTCAGGATGAAGTGTCGTTTCGGCTGCGCGGGATACGGGAAGCGGCTCTGTTGTCCTCCCCATACGCCGGACCATAATGAAACACGGACAGTCCTCGATTCTTACAAGCACGCCCTGCTCTGCCACCGGCACTGGAGAAAGGATTACAAGTTCGTCGGGGGATTTAACGACATTATCGTAGACCTGGAGACCGCCATCTTTCTCGACGGTTACTATAAGGCGCTCGGGCTCGGAAGTGGTCCCTGCACGCTGTGCAAGAACTGCGATACGGGCGGGACCTGTAGAAACCCGGAGAGGGCAAGGCCGGCAATGGAGGCATGCGGGATCGATGTCTTTCAGACGGCACGGGCGCATGGTCTGCCCATTCGCGTGGTCCGGTCGCACGGCGAAGATCGGAACATCTACGGGATCGTATTGATCGAATGAAGGTGGAAAACATAACAAAATCTTTATTCAAAGGAGAAAACCATGGACGATAAGGAACGTCTTAACTCATTGGAAGTAGCGCTTAATAACGAGATGCGGGAGCGGGAATTCTATCTCAAGAACGCCGACAGGACAAAAAACCCCGTTGGGAAGGCGATGTTTGCGAGAATAGCAGAGGACGAGCTTGAACATTACAACCGCCTGAAAGAGCTCCACGCCAAATGGGCGGTAAAAGACAAGTGGCCCGAATCGGTACCCCTGAAAGTAAACAATACCATCGTCAAGGACATCCTTATCAATACGATCAAGAAGGTTGAAAAAACGGCAAAGGGTGACGCCGGTGATATCGAGGCGATCAAGACAGCTGTTGATTTTGAAGAAAAGGGTATCAGGTTATATTCAGAACTGAGGGATGCCTCTTCAAATCCGCGCGAGAAGGAGTTCTTTGACCTCCTTGCCATGATCGAGCACGAACACTACCTGTCCCTGAAGGACGCTGAAGAGTATCTCACTGACCCCACATCATGGTTCATCAAGACCGAGCACCACAGCCTGGACGGGGCGTAAAGAACAGCAGAGAGCGAAGAGCTGAGAGCAAAGAGCGACAAACCCGTAAGTCGTGAATCGTAAGTCGTAAGGGGTTAAGTCGCCTCACGCCTTCCGGGGTATTCTGCTTTCTGCTCTTCTTACCTTCTCACCTTCTGCTCGGCTCCCTGCTCCCTGCTATTTCTTACCCGGTTTTTATCGTTTCTCTGATATACGCATTTTCCGGGTAGTCTTTTTTCAGCTTTCGTATCTCGCCTTTTGCCATCTCGTTCAGATCCCTGTAGAAGATATAAAAAGGTCTATACAAACTTAGGTAAACAGCGGAGCACTCAACGGCGGAACCACAGGAGGAGGGAGCGGGCTATCATTGACATAGAGCGCCATTGAATGTTAGACTACGCAGTGCACATATTAACGAAATTACACAAGAAATTTTATATATATGTTCTCAAGGAGCTGTCTTACATACTGTTTCTCTCCCTCGGTATTCTCACCTTCATCCTTGTGTTAAGCAGACTCGGAAAGATGACCGACCTCGTTATTAACAAGGGGGTGGATGTTAAAGACATCATCCTGTTGATCATCTACTCCTCTCCCGCTTACCTCACATTCACGCTGCCGATGGCCTTTCTCCTCTCCGTGATAGTAGTCCTCGGAAGGCTTTCAACGGAAAACGAGATCCTTGTTCTGAAGGCCAGCGGTATCGATCTGAAATGCCTTTTCATCCCTATCAGCGCAATTGCCGTCATCATAACCCTTTGCGGATTACTTAATTCAAACGTTCTCTTGCCGAACAGTACCGAGCTTTTCAGAAACACCCTTATTAATATTATAAAAAAAGGTA
>JAQTNJ010000120.1 GCA_028713955.1 Syntrophorhabdaceae bacterium | reverse complement strand
GATTTTTTCTGAGGCCGGCGGTTTGTATTCTGAGCTTCCTTAACCTTCTTGCTCAGGGTGTTCCTGTTAATACCCAGCAATTTCGATGCCTTCGAAACATTATTATCGGATAGTTTCATGGCTGACCCGATGAACACCTTTTCTATAAGGTGCTGTACATTAAGGAGGATGTTATCATGGTCATTAACTTTTGATTTCAATAGTTTGTCTACTATATCTTCAAGCTTTACTTCAACATTATTATAGTACTCATTAATTTTATTATCAACCATAAATAACTTTGCTTTCTGTGTATGTAATATTGTACCACAATTTCTGTTTTTTTGTGCAAATAATTTAGTTGACAAAAAATAGAATTGCATATATTTTTTATCTGTATTGTATACTGTATACATTTTTAAAATTTATCAGAGAAGATTATTTGTGGTTAAATTCGTTATTTCAATGTATTATTAAATAGTTATTCATAATAGAACATAAAAATAGCGATGACGCGAGGTGTTGAAAGATGAAGATAGAAAAGATCGACCACATCTGTTTTGCAGTAAAAGACCTTGAAGCAACGAAAAAGATATACAAGGATCATTTCAGCCTGATACCGACATTCGAATATGTTGCAGAATCAGAGAAGATCAAGGTAGCCCGGTATTACATAGGAGAGGTAGCCGTAGAGTTTATGGAATCGACCTCCCCGGACGGGGACGTTGCTAAATTTATCGACAGCAGGGGGGAGGGCGCCTTTCTCATATCCTATAAGGTAGACGATCTTTCGAAGGCTATGCAGGAGCTGAGGGGCAAGAATGTGAAGCTCATCGATGATACCCCGCGGGAGCTCTTCGGGAACCGGTATGCCTTTGTACATCACCCCAATAAGCTCCACGGGGTATTGACCGAACTCCTCGAAGGAGATTTCGATATCAACAAATAGTAATGAGATCACAACCGACACACATTAACCACGATTGCAGGGAGGGAGAATGAAGGCACTGGTAATGGGCGGGACAGGCGGTATGGGTCAGGGGGTCGCCCGGGACCTTATCAAGCAGGAGCAGATCACGCAGGTCATCCTCGGCGATATAAATACGGACCCGAAAAGGGTGCAGGAGAAGCTGCGTGCCAGCGAAAAGGTATCGCTCGTCAGGATTGACGTGAACGATCACGCCGGCATGGTAAGTGCGATCAGGGACGTCGACGTTGTCGTTAATTGTGCAGGACCGTTCTATAAAACGGCGGTAGCGGTTGCCAGGGCGGCAGTTGAGGCAAAGGTCAATTATATAGATATCTGCGATGACTATGAGGCCGTCCCGATCCTTTTCTCGTCCGCCGACATCGATAAGGCTGCCAAAGAAGCGGGGATAACCGTTTTGACGGGTATGGGATCCGATCCGGGAACAAACAATGTGCTGGTTAAGTGGTACGCCAATCAACTGGACCGCGTTGATGAGATCCACCTGTTCTGGGTGGTGAGCATTGCAGAACTTGCCGGTGCAGCCTGGGACCACAGCCTCCACATGGTGACCGGCACAATACCTCAGTATCTGGACGGGAAGCTGGCGTATGTAGAAGGCGGTACCGGCGAAGAGACGGCAGAGTTCCTCCCGCCGCTCGGCACCTGTGTGGTTCGCTATGTGGGTCATCCTCAGCCTATCACAATACCACGATACATAGAAGGGGTAAAAAAGGTGGTTATTAAAGGGGCTCTTATACCATCATGGGTAGATGAGCTCATCAAAGAACAAAAAGAGACAGGTCTTCTCAGCACAGAACCGGTTGAGGTCAAAGGGATGAAGGTAATCCCCTATGATCTGACCTTGCGGCTCTGGGACACGATCCCAAAGGATAGAGACAACGGCCCTGCCGCCTCGGGTCTGAAGGTAATCGTAAAAGGGGAGAGACAGGGGAAGGGGGTGACCTATACGGCCGACATCGTGGGCAGGATGGCCCCGGGGACAGGACTTCCGGCATCGATCGCGGCCCTGATGATGTCTGCAGGCGACGTGAAGGTCAAGGGCGTCGTAGCCCCGGAAGGCTGTATAGATCCGGAAAAGTTCCTTGCAGAATTGATCAAGAGAGGTGCAAAAATACACCAGACAGAAACGATATCATCGTTGTTTACACTGTAAAAGGAGGATCTTAATGGAGGAAGCTAAAAAACTGAACATAACGAAAAGCCTTGAGCTTTTTGAAGAGGCAAAGACACTGGTCCCCGGTGGGGTCCTGGGCGCCAGAAAACCCGGTGATTTTATCATGGGGGAGTACCCGATCTTCCTTGAGTACGGCAAGGGCTGCAGATTGATTGATGTCGACGGAAACGAATTCATCGACTTCCTCTGTGGTTACGGTCCCATTATCCTCGGCTACCGGGAGGACGAGGTCGACGATGCGGTGATTCGGCAGATAAAAGAGAAAGGGTTTTGCTTCTCACTGACCCAGCCCTATCAGAACGAACTTGCGAAGAAGCTCAACCAACTTATCCCCAGTGCCGAGTTGAGCATCTTCCTGAAGACAGGCTCCGATGCCACAACGGCGGCAATCCGCATTGCACGGGCATATACGGGAAGGATCAAGGTTATGCGTTGCGGTTACCATGGCTGGCATGACTGGTGCGTCGAGATGAAAGGCGGGATCCCTGAAAAGTTCTACGAGGACGTCCATGAGTTCCACTATAACGACCTCGACAGCCTCGAAAAACTGATGGCGCTCCACGGCAATGAGACGGCAGCGATCATCATGACCCCCTTCGGGCATCCCCTCCACCAGAAGATGCAGACCCCCAGGCCCGGGTTCCTCGAAGGGGTGCGGGAGCTTGCGAACAGGTACGGCGCGGTCCTGATCTACGACGAGGTCCGCACCTGCTTCAGGCTCAGGATGGGAGGCGCACAGGAGCTTTACGGCGTTACCCCTGACCTGACGGTCCTCGGCAAGGGAATGGCCAACGGGCACGCGATCAGCGTCGTGACCGGGAAAAAGGACGTGATGATGGCGGCGGCCTCAAAGCTCTTCATCTCCTCGACCTTCTTCCCAAACAGCGAAGGATATATCGCTGCCCTCAAGACGATCGAGATCATGGAGCGCGAGAACGTCATTGACAAGATATGGGAGAAGGGCGGACGCCTCTTGAAAAAAATACAGGACATCATTGACAAATATGACGTAGGCGCCGAACTGACCGGTGTTGCACCCATGTTCCTCATAACCTTTTCAGACACTGATGCCGACGTATTGAGGGGAAAACGCACGGATTTTTACACCCAGCTTATCCGAAAGGGCTTCTTTTTTACCCCCCACCATCATGCATATATCAGTTACCGGCACACTGAAGAAGACCTGGACCTGACGGTGAAGGCGATCGATGAATCCATGGCATATGTAAGTGAAAAATATAAGAAATGAGTTTGCTATACGCCAAACGGAGGGATAGAATATGTGGTGTTCACGTTTTATAAGGGGGTACTATGAATAATGATCTGAATATCGTCGGCAAAAGGGCGGTGAGAAGCGACTCCCTTGCCAAGGTCACGGGAGAGGCGCGTTATACCGCTGATATAAAACTCCCGAACATGCTTGTAGGAAAGGTGCTGAGGAGTCCTTATCCTCATGCCAGGATCGTTCGTATTGACCTTACCCGGGCGCTGAAGGTGCCCGGCGTGAAGGCAGCCGTCAGTGGATTTGATGCCTATGGGATCAAATGGGGTGTCTTCCGGTATACTCAGGACCATGCAATGCTCCCCACGGATAAGGTCCGTTATATCGGTGAAGATGTGGCGGCCGTTGCTGCGATCGATGAAGAGACTGCGCTGGAGGCCATTTCATATATCAAGGTCGACTATGAGCCCCTGTCTGCTGTTTTTGACCCCATAGAGTCGATGAAAGAGAGTGCGCCACAGATCCACAACGAATATAAGAACAACATCAACATACACGTTCACATCGATGTAGGCGAGGTGGACAAGGCGATGGAGAAGGCCTTCATCGTCCGCGAGGATACCTTCAAGGCAGCCGGCGAGGCATACGCGATGATGGAGCCCTACGCGGTGGTTGCTTCCTACAAGAACGGCTTCCTCGATCTCTGGATGCCCAACGCCGGGCCCCATGTCCGCGCCAAGGCGCTGTCAAACCTTCTCAAGATGCCCCTCAACAAGGTGCGCGTCCGTCATATCAACTCCGGGGGCGCCTTCGGCGGAAGGTCCGAGGTGGCGCCCGCCGACCTCGTCGCATCACTTTTGTCGATAAAAGCCGGCAGACCGGTAAAGCTCGTCCTTTCCCGTGAAGAGAACGCCACGAGTTCGCGACAGATCCACGACATCATCGCCACGATAAAGACAGGCATGAAAAAGGACGGCACCATCGTCGCGAAGGACTACCAGGTGATCTACAACGGCGGCGCCTACAGTTCCACGGGTCCCATCGCCACATCGATACCTTTCTACGTCTATGAAGAATGCTACCGTTTCCCCAACGTCCGGTACAACGGATACCGGGTCTTCACGAACAAGGGTATCCGGGGGATGTACGGGTGCCACGGGAGGGCCTTTCTTGCCGGGAACGAGGCGCAGATGGACCTCATGGCAAAAGAGCTCGGCATGGACCCTGCGGAGATACGCCTCAAGAACGGCCTCACGGCAGGTGAGACGACGGCGACGAAATCGAAGATCACAAGCTGCGGCCTCAGAGAGACGATAGAAACGGCCTCGGAAAGGACCGATTTCAAAAAGAGATGGGCGAAGAAGTCGAGGTTCAAAGGGATCGGCATGGGATGTATTGCCATCATGTGCGGGTTCCCCATGGGGTTCCGCTCCGGTTCATCATGCTACGTAAAGATAAACGACGACGGCCAGGTGACGATCGTTACCGGTCTTGTTGACAACGGACAGGGAAATGAATCCATGGTGATACAGGTTGCCTCTGAGGTCCTTGGCGTCCCCATGGGGGACATCAACCTTGTATGCGCCGATACTGAGGTCACCAATCTCGACCCCGGGTCGTATTCTCAGGCGGCTGCTTTTGTCGGCGCCAATGCGGTGAAGGTTGCCTGTGAGAACGCACGAAAGAGGATCGTTGCCATTGCCGCAGAAAAGCTTGGCATCGCAGAGACCGACATCGGCCTGAAAGACCGTATGGCCTATTGTGTGAAGGAACCCGATAAGAAGATGCCCATCTCATGGGTCGTGCGTGAGGCATTCTTCAGAGGGGACCCGATCGTAGCAACGGGTTCCTTTTTCCCCAACATTGATTTCGAGAGAGAGTGGGTTTCACGGCCCTGGGGCCAGATGGCAGGGACCTTCTCCTTCGGGACCTCAGTGGCGGAGGTGACAATTGACCCGGAGACAGGGAAGGTAATGATCCCACGTTTTACCGCTGCTCACGATTGCGGGTGTCCTATCAACCCCATGGCGGTAGAAGGACAGATGGAAGGTTCCATCCTCCAGGCAGGCGTGGCAACGATCACAGAGGGGAACCTCTGGGATAAAGGGTACCTGCTTAACCCCGACCTGCTTGAGTACAAGGTTCCTCTGGCATGTGATATGCCCGAGATGGATACGATCATTGTAAGCTCGCACGATCCCGCAGGACCTTTCGGAGCGAAAGAAGGGGGTCTTACCATCCGTATGAACGCATACAGCGCAGTTGCCTGTGCCGTTGCCAATGCAACGGGCGCGCTTTTTGAAGAGCTGCCGCTCACACCCGACAGGGTTTTGAAGATAATAGAAAAGAAGAAGGGGGTGAAGGAATGATCCTACCACAATTTGAATATCACAAGGCACAGAGTGTTGCCGGGGCGATAGCCCTGTATAAGAAATACAAAGGGAAGGCCCGGTATCTTGCCGGCGGGACTGATCTTATCCCTCTGCTGAAGCAGAGGCTGTCGACACCAACGGCTGTCATTGACCTTAAGGGTATTGAAGAAATGAAGACAGCCACCCGTCGAAGCGGATCACTGATAATAGGAGCGAACGTGACGCTCTTTGCCCTCAAGAATAATCCCATTGTAAAAGAATACTTCCCTGCACTCTATGAATCGCTTGACGCCACCGCATGTGAGACGCTCCAGATGCGGGGCACGATCGGGGGGAATATCCTCCAGGATACGCGGTGCATCCAGTACAACAAATCGACAGAATGGCGCACGGCGCGAGGGTTATGCTTCAAGATGGGGGGTCCGGCGTGCAATGTGGTTACCAATGCAAAGGCGTGCTTCTCGAACTATTGCAGCGATAACACACCTGCGCTCATAACACTGTCGGCAAAGGTAAAGCTTAAGGGTCTTAAAGGTGAACGGACAGTGGAACTTGAAAAGATTTTCAGCGGGAATGGCAAGGCACCATTCACGATTCAACCGGGGGAGATACTAACGGCGATACTTATCCCCCTGAAGAAGACGAAAGGGGTATATGAGAAGCTGCGGGTCCGGGACTCCATGGACTATCCGTTGGTTGATGCAGCCGTTTCTGTGACAGGCGGCAAGGCTAAGGTCTGCATCGGTGGGGTCGGTCCGGCTCCTCTCGTATATGTCCTTAAAAACATGAATGAAAATACTGTCAACGATGCTGCAGATACGGCATATGCGGACGCGAAGCCGGTCGTGAACACCACGCTGTCCGCGGCGTACCGGAAGAAGATGGCTGGTACCCTCGTGAAAAGGGCGATCAAGAGAGTTCTGAAGGAGGGAGGAAGATGAAGACGATGAAGGTGACGATCGAGGTGAACAATGAGAAGAACGTGCTCCAGGTAAAACCCTACGAAACCCTCCTCGAAACCCTCAGGGAGAGGCTTGCCCTTACCGGGGCGAAGGAATCGTGCGGTATGGGGGCCTGCGGGGCATGTACGGTTCTCGTGAACGGGATGCCGCTTAGGTCCTGCCTTGTCCTTACCGCAGAGGTTGACGGCGCAGAGATCACGACCATCGAGGGGCTTAAAAAGGACGAAAAGCTCCATCCGCTCCAGGAGGCATTTATGGAAAAGGGTGCCGTTCAGTGCGGTTTTTGCACCTCAGGTATGATCATGACAGCTAAGGCCCTCCTTGACCGGAACAAGAGACCGACAAAAAAAGAGATCGTAAGGACGATCTCCTCGAACATATGCCGGTGCACTGGCTACAAGAAGATCATTGAGGCCGTCGAAGAAGCTGGGAAGAAGTAATGCAGACTATTTTGAAACTGTGGTTGCATTGACTTTGTTTCAAGGTGCCATTATAATAAGATAGAAGCGGGGGATTTAAAACAGGAGGTCTGGTCGTGAAAGTGAAAGTCAGGATAGACTCTAATTTACGAATTAAAAATGTTTTTGAACCCCCCTTAGAGGTAGAACTAAATAACGGTGAAAATACATTGAAGGATGTTCTCCAAAGACTTTACGAGATGTATCCCTATCTTAAATTTATCGATCGGGGTGAGATGGGAGATGATTTGCGCAATCTTTTCCTCAATGGAGAGAGCCATTTTACCTTTTCCGAAGGCCTGAAGAAAAAGATTAATGACGGTGATACTGTCCATGTAGAAGCATACATGGATCCTCTGGCAGGTGGATAACCCAAAGATCTTTTACAAAAATCACTAAATAGAGGGAGCAACAAGAAAGAAGGTTTTGGTAGTTAAAAAAATACATGTTCCGATAAGAGATATTATGTTAACTATTATATCATCTAATCTTTCATGCTTTCTCTTTTAACCCTCTTTCGTCATTTTAATAGTTTGGATGTGTTCAGAAGTACCTTCTGATTTTAAATGCTATTTGACATACTCTTTTGTATTGACCTTTAAAAGATTATCTCAAACATTACGGCATGAAGTTCCTGAAGATATCCCTTGCGATGACGATCCTCTGAACCTGGTTTGTTCCTTCATAGATCTGTGTTGCTTTTGCGTCCCTCATCATTCTCTCTACCGGATATTCTTTTGTATATCCATAACCACCGAGGATCTGAACCGCATCAGTCGTGACCTTCATCGCTACATCAGCGGAATAAACCTTCGCCATTGCAGATAATTTGTCTACTCCTATGGCACTCATCTTATCACGTTCATAAACCTTCATATCAAGTAAGTGCGCTGCATCGTAGACAAGCGCCCGAGCAGCCTCAACATGGGTTGCCATATCGGCGACCATGAACTGTATTCCTTCAAAATCAGCCAGTTTTTGACCAAACTGTACTCTTTTCCATGCATATTCAGTAGAAAAATCCAGAGCTCCCTGGGCTAAACCTACTGCCTGTGCTCCTACTGCAGGCCGTGAAAGATTCAGTGTTGACATGGCTATATCCCACCCCTGACCTTCCTTCCCGAGCAGGTTGTCTTTGGTAAGACGTACATTATCGAATATGATCTCAGTGATATCGGAGCCTATCATGCCCATCTTGTCTTCGCTTTTTCCAATAACTACGCCAGGATAATCCCTTTCAACGTAAAAGGCCGATATTCCGTTTGTCCGCAGTTTTGGATTTGTGTTGGCAAATACTGAGTAAAGCTGAGCATTTGCGCCATTGGTTATCATCGATTTTTTACCGTTTAAATAATAATAATCGCCATCTCTTACAGCGGTTGTCCTCATGTGCGATGCGTCCGATCCCGCTTCCGGTTCCGTTAAGGCAAAGGCTACGAGGTATAGCTTTTCGGGGTCAGCTATTTTATTGTATATGTATTCCTTCTGTTCCTCATTGGCTGAGACCATGATAGGCATTATGCCTACGTTATGGGCAAGTGGTATCAGGGACGACGCGCCTGACACCTTCGCCAGTTCTTCGATGACGAGACACAGTGATGTGATATCGCCGTCAAGGCCGCCGAATTTCTCGGGCAACATGAGGTAGAGGAAACCATGTTTTTTGTATATATCCACGAGATCCCATGGAAAGGCACCTGTTTTGTCTATTTCTTTTGCCCTCGGGGCAACCTTTTCTTTCGCTAATTTTTCAGCTATCTTTTGGATCATGCTGTGTTTTTCAGAAAGGTTCAACATCCAAAAGCCTCCTTTTAAGTTGACAAAATCGTTCTACTTCTAACATAATTTTTCTATAAATTAAATAAAAAAGGAGCCTACAATGTCTACAGTCTATTTCACTGATTTCAGGGCAAAACCCAAAAGAAGTATTCTTGATAAGGTTGGCGACCTCCTGAATCGCGTTAAGCTCAACACAAAGATCAGGAAGAATGACCTCGTTGCAATAAAGCTCCACTTCGGTGAGATGGGCAATACAGCCTACTTGAGGCCTATATTCCTCAGAGTGGTGGCAGACAAAGTAAAAGGCGTAGGCGGAAGGCCGTTTCTTACCGATACGAACACCCTTTATAAGGGCTCCAGGAGTGATTCCGTCGACCACCTTACTACCGCAATGCTGAATGGTTTTGATTATTCCTGTGTCGGCTGCCCTATTATCATCGCAGACGGTCTCAGAGGCGGCAGCGGAATAAAGGTCCCGATCAAAGGCAAGATCCTTAAGGAAACAAGCATCGCGAGGGAGATTGCCGATGCCGACGCGATGGTCGTTGTTACGCATTTTAAGGCTCATGAGCTTTCCGGGTT
>JAQTNJ010000119.1 GCA_028713955.1 Syntrophorhabdaceae bacterium | reverse complement strand
GCTGGAAAATCTATTATACCGAGTTGCATTCAAAAATGAAGCGAGGCGACGAGGAGGAAGCGACGGAGGCGTACATTTTAGTACGTCGAGTCGATGACGACGAAGGCAACGAAGCTGCATGAATGAAAGCAGCTCGGTATTAGATCTCCACAAAGCACCTGAGTTGCTTCGACCTTGTAGGGTGTCGCAGCTTTTTCAGTGCCTTTGCCTCTATCTGCCTTATCCTTTCCCGTGTTACATCGAAGACCTGACCAACCTCTTCAAGTGTGTGATCATGTTTTTCACCGAGACCAAAGCGCATCCTTACCACCCTTTCTTCTCTCGGCGACAGGGTAGCAAGTATCGTATTCAAATGCTCTATCATATCATCGAATATTGCTGAATCCTGCGGCGTCAGAGTTCCTTTATCCTCAATAAAATCAGCAAGATGAGTATCCTCGTCATCGTTGATCGGGGTTTCGAGGGAGATAGGTTCCTTGGTGATCCTCAAAACCTTTCTCACTTTATCCGCTGAAAAACCGATGCGCTCGGCTATCTCGTCGGGGAACGGTTCTCTCCCCAGTTCCTGAACAAGCCCCCTTGAAACCCTGATGATCTTGTTGATTGTTTCTATCATATGAACCGGAATTCTTATTGTCCGGGCCTGATCTGCTATCGCCCTCGTAATAGACTGCCGTATCCACCATGTAGCATAAGTGCTGAATTTATAGCCCCTTCTGTATTCAAACCTGTCAACGGCCTTCATGAGACCGATGTTCCCCTCCTGGATCAGATCAAGGAGAGAGAGTCCCCTGTTGATATACCTCTTGGCGATGCTTACAACAAGCCTTAGATTCGCCTTTACCAATTCATTTTTGGCGCCGGCAAAGCCCAGCTCAGCAGCTCCGATATGCTTTATATTATTCTTCAATTCCCGCGCCGTAATGCCCATTTCCTGTTCAAACTTTGCCTTCCTCGCATTCATCAACGCCAGATTTTTCTGCCTTTCCCGCCCTTTTAGATTCTTGCACTTCTCAATCTCATGTTCTATCTTTCCTATCCTCTCAAGATAGCGCCTCATTCTCTGTATGATCTTATCGACGATCTTTCTGCTCAGATTTATCTCTGTAATGATCCCCTGCACCTCTTGCCGGTATCTTTCTCTCGCCCTGGGGCTGCCTTGTGCAGAGCTGGCATGGGCATCTTTCAGCTTCTCCAGGAGCGCCATGACCCTCTCTTTCTGAAATTCAAGCTCAGTGTCCATCTCCTCTTCATCGTCCACTTCCATGGTTATATCTTTTACCGTTGTTTTTGAAGTCTTAAGCGCTACAAGGGCATTAAGCAACTCTTTTACCGTCCCGGGGAAAGATAGGATAATCTGCTTGATCTTCTCTTTTGATTCTTCCATCTTCCTGGCAATCTCCTTTTCTCCTTCCCGCGTCAGTAACGACATACCCCCCATCTCTTTGATATAGTGGCGTATCGGATTGACCAGTTCCCCATTGTAGGGGTCAAGCTCTTCACTCAGCACCTCTTCAATCCCATTGTTGTCAATGGCATTGATATTACCTTCACTCTCGATGTCGAACAATTCAATATCATCCAGCAGGCTTTCTGTCTTGTCACTGTTTGAGATTAATACATAAAGCTCCTTATTATCCGTTTGCTCCTCATAAGGAAACAACCTCCTCACTTTTTCAGGC
Organism: Syntrophorhabdaceae bacterium; assembly: GCA_028713955.1. NCBI lineage: Bacteria > Pseudomonadati > Thermodesulfobacteriota > Syntrophorhabdia > Syntrophorhabdales > Syntrophorhabdaceae > Syntrophorhabdaceae bacterium. The sequence continues at coordinate 7,929 of JAQTNJ010000119.1, read as the reverse complement.
ATGGTCACCTCACTATAAAAAATTATTTTTTATAACTGTTAGAACCTGCCTCTTCTTTTCAAGTAACTCCATAATCGCCCCCTCATCTCCCCTTTTTTCTGCTTCTGACAGCTGTTCCGTAATCTTCCTGGATTCTTCCCTGATGAATTGTTTTTTAAGATGTTTGAAATAATCGAGCAATACCCTTTCCAGTTCATCATCGCCAAACTCCGCCGTGTCAAACGCTGCACTGAGAACAAATTCCTTCAACTTCTCCTTTTCGAGGACCTCAATAAAGCTTTTCATCTCCAGCTGCTTCGTTTCGGTATAACTGTCCAGCATCTTTACCAGTATCTCTTTTACATCCTCATCCCTGACGTATTCTATCACCTCCTTTCCTTTAAAAAATTCCAGTAGATCGGGATTTTGAATAAAGGCACTGACAACCTTTTTGCCTATGATATTCACTGAATCGGCCTCTCCGGGGGTAGTTTCACCTTCCCCTTCCCGGTCATAACGCGTAAAATGGGTCTCCTCAACGCCCGTAAGCTCTGACAGCCTCTTGATGTAGAGTCTTTTTTTTACGCCGTCATGGATCATCTCTATATAGGGCATAACGACCTTGATCAGTGACTGTTTTCCTTCGAGGGTCTTTATTCCTTCCTTTTTCATGTGATAGTCAAAGTAATAGTCGAGGATCGGCTTTTTTGTCTTGATAACGTCCCTCACTGCTTCAGCACCCTCTTGCCGGACAAAACTATCGGGGTCATGCCCTCCGGGGAGGAGGACCATGGCGCCGTTAAGATCCATCTCCGCGAACATCCCGATAAGCCGCAACGCACTTTTTATCCCGGCCTCATCACCGTCAAGCATGAGGGTAACATTATTCGTGTAATTCCTTAATTTCGTGACCTGCTGTTCTGTCACCGAAGTCCCCAACGTAGCAATGATATTCCGGAAACCATGCCTATACAGGGCGATAAAATCAAAATACCCTTCCACGATAAAGACCTCATTCTGCTCAGCAATGTGCTTCCGCGTCTTATCAATACCGAACAACGCTGTCCTTTTCGAAAACACCGATGATTCCGGTGAATTGATATACTTGGGCACACCTTCTTTCTCAAGGGTCCTCCCGCCAAACCCGATGACCTTTTTGTTCACATCAAAGATCGGGATGATCACCCGTCCCCTGAACATATCATAGAGGTCCCTGTCCTTCATCCGTACAATACCTGTACCCAGATAGACATCATTGGGGATGCCGGAATCCTTGAGAAAGGCCTTCAACCTGTTGCCTGAGGGGTCACTGTAACCGATCCTGAATTCCTGTATCGTCTCCTCATCGATCCCCCTCTTGTTGAGGTATTGAAGGGTTGTCCGGGCATTCTTCAGGTTATCAAAATAATATTCTGAAAGCCTTGCAAGGGCATCGAAGTTGCTTGCCCTTCGCGGATCACCCCTCCTTTGTATCTCTACGCCGTATTCCTTCGCAAGACTCTCCAGGGCCTCCTGAAAATTCAGGTTTTCATATTTCATGAGGAAATTGATCGCATTCCCTCCTTCACGGCATCCAAAGCAATAATATATTTGTTTTTCAGTACTTACTGTAAATGAAGGAGATTTCTCTTTGTGAAATGGGCATAACCCCATGTAATCCTTACCTGCTTTTCTTAATTTAACATACTGAGAGACTACATCAAGGATGTTGATCCTCTCGAGTAATTCTTCAAGGGTAGTCTTCATATCAACTCTACTATCGTAACGCCTGCATTTTTTTCATCACCACGTACCTTCTTGCTGTAACCGGCGTCAGAGAGGTGACTTCTTACGGCTTGCATGAGCCTCCCTGTTCCTATGCCATGGACTATCTTTACCGACGGCACGCCCTGAACCATTGCCCGGTCGATAAAGATGTCCAGTTCCTTCAAGGCCTCTTCGACCCGCAGACCCATGATGTTCAGTTGCGGGGTTTCTATCCTTTGGACATCTATCTGAATAGGATTTATCTGGGGGGGTCTGCCTTCGGGGGTTATCTTATGGAGGTAGACCTTCTTTATCTTTGTCCTGACATTGCCTATTACTACCTCGCAGGATTCACCTTCCCTGTCCTCATCGATGACATATCCACTGCTTCCCAGGGTTTTGACTTTGACAAAGTCCCCTATGGCTATCTTTTCTTCTTCAGGAATCTCTTCCCTTAGAAATCTTTTTCTAAGGTTTTTCAATTTCCCCTTACTTCTTGTTATAGACGCTCTTTCCTTTTTTGCAACCTCTTTTTTAATTTCTTCTATCTCAATCTCCATTTCCGAGAGCCTGCTCCGGCATTTTTCCTCTACCTTTTGTATATATTCCTCTCTCTTCTCCTTCAAAAGCGAAAGCCTCTTTTTAAACTCTTCCTTCAGCCCGGTCAGCTCTTTCCTTTCCTCGACCATATTCTTTTTTTCAGTTTCAAGGGAACTGATAAGGCTGTTCAGCATGTATTCCTGTTTACCGAGGTATTCATAGCTCTTCTCAATGATCTTCGACGGGACATCTATGTTCTTTGCCACATGGATCGCATTACTATACCCCGCAGTTCCATAAAGCAGCTTATAAAGCGGTTTTGAGCTGTCCATATCAAAGGCTGTGGCAACATTGATCGCAAAGGAGCGCGTGTATCCATAGGCCTTTAAAAGATTAAGATGGGTGGTTACTACCACCCTGCAACCCTTCTCCATGAAGGCGTCGATGACGCCCATTGCGATGGCAGATGCCTCCTGTGGTTCAGTAGCCCCGCCGATCTCGTCAATAAGGACCAGTTCATCCCCGTCGGCATGGTTGTAAAGGTCTTTGATCGCGTACATATGTGCCGTAAAACTGCTCAGTTCCATGGTGATGTCCTGCTCGTCGCCGATGAGCGCAAAGATATTTGAAAATAAAGGGATCACAGGCGTACCCGACGCCGGTATGTACAGACCGCTCTTTGCCATAACAGACAGGAGACCTATCGTCTTGAGGGCGGCGGTTTTTCCGCCCGCGTTCGGTCCGCTGATGATCATCACCCGTTTGTCGCTCCCCATCGTTATATCAACAGGCACCGTCTCGTTCTTTTTCGATATAACGATAAAGGGGTTCACGGCGTTCCTGATGTCTATGCCTCCCATGTTCTCTGTTACCTCAGGCCGCGTGCAACCGTACTCAATGGCGAAGAGTGCTATTGAATGACAAAAATCCAATTCCTGTATCGCGGCAAGGTTTCCTTTCAGATCCTGGGCAGATTCCCTGACAGACTCCGTAAGGTCCCTCAGTATCCTCTTCTCTTCCTCTCTTTCTTCATCAATGAGGATATTGATGCTGTTGTTCAGCTCCACGCACTCAACAGGTTCAACGAAGGAGGTCTTCAGTGTATGGGAGTAGTCGTGAACGATCCCCTTCAGGACCTCGTTGAAATTCGGCTTCAGAGGTATCACGTACCTGTTGTTGCGGAGGGATATATAAAAATCCTGGATGATCGGGCGCACAGGCTCTTTTTCCATGATCTTTTCGAGCTGTTTCCGGATCCTTTCGCGGAGCATAAAGAGGTCCGTACGTATCCTTGATAATTCGTAGGACGCGCTGTCTTCGATGTATCCCTCGATATTGATCGCCCTGGATATCTTCGCATGGAGCGCTGTCAGGCGTTTTATCCTCTCGAGGAGTTCAGATATAAAAGGTTTCTTGTTGTGTGTCCTCTTTAAAAAGGAAAGGATGTCATCACAGGCCCTGTTAAACCCTGCCGTTAAAAGCAGTTCCTGCGCCTCCAGGACAGAGTCCCTGATAAAGACCCTCCTCACAATATCCCCTATATCGGGGATGTCCGAAAGGGGGACCTTGCCATCCCATTTGATCACCTCGAGGAGGGCATCGATCTTCTCCTGCCTTTCGGTAATCTCTGCACACGTTTTCAGCGGCCTTATGCCGGCAATAAGGTCGTGAACAAAGGGTGTTGAAGAATACTGGACAATGATATTGAGGAGTTTTAAAAAATCGAGGTATGATAAGGTTTTATCAACCATAGATGGCTTGACTACCTACTGTGAAGATAGTCTTTTAAGCACCATGGCGCTAAGTACTTTTCCGTCGATCCTCCCTGGATGTTTTTCCATAAGGAACTTGATAACCTTCCCCATGTCTTTCTGGCCCTTCGCCTCCACCGTATTTATAGCTTCATCTATGCCCGCTGCCATCTCCTCTTCGGTGAGCTGAGAGGGCAGGAATTCCTTGAGGATCTGCAGTTCCTTTTCTTCCTTTTCAACGAGGTCAAACCTCTGACCCTTTTTAAATCCTTCAATGGAATCGAAATGCTGCTTAATAGATGTTTTGACGATCGCGAAGAATTCGTCTTCTGATAATGCCCTGATCTTTTCGACTTCTTTATTCTTAATGGCAGCCAAGAGCATCCGCAGCACGGATACTCTCAAGCTGTCTTTTTGTTTTAATGCTTGTTTAAGTCCTTCCTCTATCTTCGATCTGTGATCCATTAATAGAGGCCTTTGTCCATTGTTCTTTTCAGCTTCTTCAAAGCCCTTTTCTTGGCCGCCAGTATCTTCTTTTTTCTCTTCACGCTGGGCTTCTCAAAATGTTCTCTCTTCTTGATCTCCGACAGTATCCCTGTCTTTTCGCACTGTTTTTTAAATCTTTTTAACGCGCTCTCAAATGATTCGCCTTCTCTTACAATAACTGCTGTCATTCATCTTTCCCTCCCTCCATATGCAAAACTCTGCCTTATTTACTTTATTTAAACCATCAATTTAAACCCAAAGCACAGTCAGAAGTCAATACATTTATAGTCTATGTATATGGAAACAAATCGGAAGAGAATCACCAAACACCAATAACCAATCACCAGATAATAACCAATATTCAATAACCAAACAGAGACTTTTGGGGTGTTTTTCCCGTTTGGGTATTCGATCATTAGATTATCGGGTATTAATTGGTGATTGGGATTTGGTTATTGGTTATTAGATCTTTTTAGCGTCACCCTCGGGCAACGTTGTGTATCCCTTTGTATTCAGCAACCATGGTCCTAAGGCTGTTCACTCTGTTCTTCCAACCGTTAAGATATTTTCCGTAAACCTCAGGCCTCAAGGCGGCAAGCCGCACATACCGCTGTTCCCTCAGCTTCAGGTAGGCTTCCACGTTCCCTTTTGATTGATCGAGAATCTTCTTCGCCATGGCCGGACTGTTCACATATGTGTCAAAATGCACCAGGCAGAGCGGGAACGGCAGGTCTTTGGCCCCTGATTTGTCCCATATCTTACGATAGATCATCTCAACCTCCGTCTTTGTTATATTCTTTATATTACCCTTGTACCCGAGCTCCCGGGCCGTAGATTGCAGTATCCCGTATCTTGATGATTCTTTTCCCCCATCCTCATGTACGTAGCGGCTGCCCTCTTTCGCAAGTACGAACTTGAGGCAGTCCGCAAATCTCTTGTTCTCATCGGAAGGCATTGTGCCGGACGTATCCGCCGGGTCTTGCCTGAAAGGGGTTCCCTGCAGTGCCTTCTGATCCATGGATTTTCGCAGAAGTTCATTGAAATGAAGATTTTTTGACCTGTTGAACGCTGTTAACCGTCCGCCTCTCTCCGCTGCGCGCATCTTCTGCAATACAACGACGGAATCGACAAGGTCTAAATAAGATGCCATTGGAAATTATTTTTGCAACATCTGTGCCAGTATCTGAATCGCCTGTATTTTACGATTAATAGCGATGGAATGCCTTCAAGATACAGGGGATGGGGCGGAAGATGCGTCGGGAAAATGACACCCGGAGAAGGATCAGGTTAAGGTTGAGGAGAATCAGGTTTAGCTTAACCTTAGCCTGAACCTTAACCTGCTTTTTGCTGATGGCTGTCAGCTTGAAAAAGGATTTTTCAGGACGATCGTGCTTTCTCTTTCAGGGCCGGTTGATATGATGTCGATACGTGCACCGGTCAGTTCTTCAAGCCTTTTGAGGTATCTCTTCGCGTTGGGAGGAAGGTCTTCATATTGTTTGACGCCGCGGATGGACTGGTTCCATCCATCAAGCTGCTCGTACCGGGGTTCGCTCCGATAGTAGTCCTGAATATCCATTGGCGGCTCGGAATAATATCGCTTGCCGATCTTGTACTCTACGCAGACATTGATCTTCTCGAAGGTATCGAGGACATCAAGTTTCATGAGGGCCAGTCCTGTGACGCCGTTCAGTTTCACTGCCCTCTTTACGATCACCGCGTCAAACCACCCGCATCTCCTGGGTCTCCCGGTCGTTGCACCGAACTCATCACCCAGTGTGCGCATCAGCTCGCCTTCGGGACCTGTCAATTCTGTCGGGAAGGGCCCCTCGCCAACTCTCGTTGTATACGCCTTGGTGATCCCGACAATACGATCTATGCTTGTAGGCGGCAGCCCTGAACCACAGGACATGTTCCCGGACATCGTATTCGAAGATGTCACATAGGGATATGTTCCATGGTCAACATCCAGGTACGTTCCCTGGGCGCCTTCAAAGAGTATGGCCTTTTTTCTGTCCAGACATTTATGGAGGAACGAAACAGTATCCGACGTATATTTCCGCAACAGTTTCCTGTACTGACTGTAATCCTTTATGATCTGCCTCAGCTTAAAACCTTCATCCTTGTAATATCTTTTGATAATGTAATTCTTGGTCTCGAGGTTCTGTTTCACCTTCTCTGTAAAGACCTTCTTGTCAAGCAGATCGATAACCCTGATCCCAAGCCTGCTTGATTTGTCTTCGTATGCAGGGCCTATGCCCCTTCCTGTTGTCCCGATCTTCTTTGTGCCTTTCGACTCCTTCAGGGCATCGAGCTTCTTGTGATAGGGCATGATGACATGGGCAAGGCCGCTTATCAAGAGCTTCTTGTCGTCTTTGATGAATCCAAGCTTTTTGAGTTCCGTGATCTCCTGTTCGAGCACCGCAGGGTCAAGCACAACACCGTTTCCGATGACACAGTACTTATTGTCGCGGAGTATGCCTGACGGGGTAAGATGGAGTATGACCTTTTGTCCATTGGCAACGATAGTATGCCCTGCATTGGGACCGCCCTGAAACCGTACGATCACATCAGCATAATCGCTCAGATAGTCAATGACCTTTCCTTTCCCTTCGTCACCCCACTGGAGTCCGATAACCCCTACATTTGCCATGGCTCATCTCCTCTGTTCTTTATTCCCCCTCTGCAAGACACTATATCTTTAATATACCTCCAGGTCAAAATCAAGCAGAATAGGAATACTACCGATAGCTCACGGCTGATGGTTACTTTCCCTTTTTCCTTTCGAACAGTTTACAGAGGAAACTCATGATCTTTACACTGAAGGCAAGGATCACGAGCGTTATAATCACCACAGAAAAACCAACGACTGCTATCCTGAGAGCCTCTGACCACATAATGTCCACCTCCCTGCCTTTTTTGTAAATAAAAAGGCCACCGCTTAAAGAACACTCTTTAAGCGGCGGCCCGACCGACATGTCTACTACCTTCAGGGATTAAGACACCCCTGAACCCGTTTGAATATTCGATTATGGATCCTCACCTATGTCATACAATACCCAGTAAAAAAATCGCCACTCGAAGAATTTTATATCTTCGGGCGGCGACCCTACCGTCCCTTATGGAGGAACTTCAGAAATTATACAAACATTTCTGAACCCATTCGCATATTCAATTGTAGATTCAGGGTATATATTAATCCTTGCCGTCACGCAATGTCAACATGTTTATAAGTATCCGGAACAACCGGGCTGTTTACCATATTGTGTTGTCGCGATGGGCTATGAATTGAACAGTCCCGGCGTGTCCTGCTTGCCTTTCATGGCGATATTGAGATGAGAAAATGCCTTTTCCGAGGCCTTTCTCCCCTGCGAGGTGCGTGTGACAAAACCTATCTTGAGCAGGTACGGTTCAACAACCTCTATGAGGA
>JAQTNJ010000118.1 GCA_028713955.1 Syntrophorhabdaceae bacterium | reverse complement strand
CACGGGAGGGGGTTGACGAGACCGTTCCGGGTCCTCCGGAACGTGTGGTCGCAGCAGTTGTGCCCGGTGTTACGTACCAGTTATCTTCATGCTGGTTGAGCCCCGCAGATGCCTTGATCTTCGCCTTTGAGACCTCTGTTTCATAACTTACATTATATATGTTCTGTGTCTTGCCGCCCTGTCCGGCGAGATATGTCGATTCACGAACCGTCCCATAGGTATAGACGGGTACTCCTGCCGCGTTCAGGAGATCGGTATTGGGATCGTTGTATTGATAGAGATATTCACTCCTCATAAAGGTAAGCAGGACCTCAGAAGTCTCTGTGAGATCAACACCTGTCTTGACCGTCAGGTTCCTGTCTCGCCAGCTATTGTCGCCTTTGTCTCCGATAAGGTAGCGCGGCGCACCCTGGCTGGTCGTTGTAGCACTCCACCCGGTAATGCCCGGCGTTGGTTTCGCACTCTGTACATCATAGTCCGTAACGTAACCGTCAGTCGATTTGTACCCATAGCTTAAAAATACCCTGAATTTATCATGGAATTTATTGCCATATGATGTGTAGGCGCCCCAGGTGTTGTCAGAGCCATAACCGCTCTTCATTATTACTTCTCTCTTTTCCGGCATTTTTGTAATGATATTCACCACTCCACCCATGGCATACCCGCCGTAGAGACTGGAAAATGGGCCCCGCACAACCTCGATCCTTTCCAGGTTCTCATTGTAGAAACCACCAATGGTAATATTGCCGTCATAAGCCCTGTTCATCGTAATCCCGTCCATCAGGATGAGCGTTCTTTGCTGACCGGGGATCCCTCTCAATGTAATACCTGCCTGTGTGTCCATAAGTCCTTTTCCGCGTCGGTCATATACCCCTGCGAGCGAATCCAGCACCTTATCCACTGTCTGCGCGGTATTTTTCTCAATACCGTTCTTTGTAACAACACTTGTCGAGGCCGGCACTGAAGATATCTCCTTCGGGGTTCTCGTCGCAGTTACAATAATACCGCCGAGTTCCACTGTCCTGTCTTCTTCCGGTCGGGCATCAGCAACCCACAACACAAAAAACAATGACAATATAAAAAAGGAGACCATAAAAACAGACCACAACCTTAACATGGTATTTTCTCCTGTGCTACTATTTAATATATCGTGCTACGTTGAAACAAAAAAATAATATTCTTCAGTCTATCTCTTTCCCTGTGCTCGACATGCTCAACGTCCCGTGCTTTACGCCCTTTATCGCCTTCATCAGACCCATCAGCCTCTGCACCTCTGACGGATTACCCCTCACTGCTATGATTTCAAGGCAATTATGGTGATCGAGGTGTATATGCTGTGTTGAAATAATCAGTTTCTGAAGGTTGTGCTGAATGTCTGTGATCTTGTTGAGCAGGTCTTTCCTGTGGTGATCGTAGATGAGCGTTATAGCCCCCGCGACATCGTCGCCTTCAACCCATTCCTTTTTTATCAGCTCCTGCCTTATCATATCCCTGAATGCCTCAGAGCGGTTGGTGTAGTTTCTCTCCTTGATAAAACGGTCAAATCTATCAAGCAAGGTCTTTTCTAATGAAACACCGAATCGTACCAATTCAGACATATTCTACCTGTATTACGTTTTTTTAAATAATAGCACTGAGAAAATAGGTTGTAAATAATAAATTTTTTTTTCGCAGGAACACTTCAGATTTTTCATTATCACGTTGATTGCAAGCCGGTATTATTCATGATCGTCAGCAAGAGAAAGATAGTACTGCGCCTCTTCTACCCTGTCCCGTCTCATTGCACCGTTGGCATAGATCCGGCATTTCCTCTTCAGTTCCTCAATCGCCCTTGTTCGCATACTATCGTCCAGACAGGGGTCTTTCAATATCTTTACGATAGCCTGTATCCTGAACCTGTCCATACCATCGTATCGCCTCGAAAGCTGGTCCTCATGACCGCCTCTTTTTATTATCAGGGGTTTTTCTATAAAGAGCACAGGGTGTCTGGCGGTCACCCGGAGCCACATGTCATAATCCTCGCACACGGGCAGTGATTCGTCGAAAAGTCCCACATCCTCAAAGACCTCTCTCTTGATAACCGCTGATGATGGACTGATAATGCAGAGCGGGAGGCAATATTCAAAGATCTTCCCGGAATATTTTTTATGACGCAACTTCTGGTTGAGCCTTTTTCCGTTCCTGATCCAGATCTCATCGGTATATGACAGGACATACCCTTTTATCGTCATCTGTGATATCTGTGTTGAAAGCTTGTCTCTTTTCCACAGATCATCGACATCGAGAAACGCGATATATTCACCGCGTGTTGCTTCAATACCTTTGTTCCGTGCGCTGCTTATGCCGCCGTTTTCCTTCCGGATATATTCTACAGGGAGATCCTTTATCTCGTCATACGGGCTATCCGTCGATCCGTCATCCACTACGATTACCTCTCTGTCCCGATAGTCCTGCTCCAGGACGGAGAGTACGGCCTCTCTGAGAAATCTTCTCCGGTTATATGTGGTGATGATGACGGAAACCATTTTAGCTATCAGCTATCAGCTTTCAGCAGTCAGCAAAAAGCAGGCTAAGGTTAAGGCTAAGGTTAAGCAAATTCTGGTTTTCCTCAACCTCAACTGATTCTTCTTGCCATGAGCTATCAGCTAATGCCCATGAACCTGTTTGAGATGGAGTCTTATTGACATGTTCCACGGTCCCCTTGACAGGTCTACGGGCCAGAAGGGCATGACCATTGTGCTCTGGTAATTCCGTTCAAATCCGTTCTCGGACAATGAAACGACCTCTACGGGAAAGGTCTGGATCTGAGCTGGCGTGTCCCATTCGAGGAGGACCTCGACATTCTGATAGGGATCATAGAGTTTCAATCTGTCTGACTGCCCGAGCGTATCCTTTATCGTAAGCGGGTACTTCGTGCTGCCTGCCTCCAGAAACCTGTCTCCACCGGTCCCGAGAAGTGAAAAATTCCATTCCACGCCAAAATAAAACAACCCATCGATCATACCGTCAATGACATAATCAACAATAAGCGGGCCCGATCCCTGTTGTAAAACGACATTCTTTCTGACAGTCAGCGGCAAACCTTTTTCTCCCTGCCAGTAATGTCCGTTTCTCTCCATCGAGAGCTGCACCGCCTTTTTGTCCTTTTTAATAATACCCTGGTATGGTTCTCTGACAAAATCTCCGGGCTCAAGATATTCCCCTCTGTAAAAAGACTCCAGGGTCACGTCATCGCCCATAACATGGTCTATGAGAGAACCCCTCCGGTACCAGTCATAATGGAGGTATTGGTCAAGCCCCTCTTCCTTCGCAATAACCATATCATGGATAGTCTTCGTCCCATCCGCAACGTTTCCGGACATCGCCAGCTTTATCTTTTCGTGGTATCCCTCATATCGCCTCCGGAGAGTAGCCATGATATTGGCCGATGACGGCTTATAATCAAGCCCGTACAGCACGCCTCCTTCTTTCAGGAGAAATGATGCCTCCAACTCGTTATTACTCAGTATTGCCTCATCGTAGCCATCGAAATTTACGTCCTCAATATATCCGTCAGCGAAAGGCTTCTGCGGGTCGAGGAGCTTCCGGGCTTCAATAAGGTGCCGGTAAACAGATGCACGGAGGTGCGGGAGATAGAGTCCGCCGAAGACACCATGCCAGTAGCTGTCATTGCATTGGGCCATGTACACGTATCTTTTTGCCTCGGTATTTTTCCCGGCCTTCTTTGACAGGCGAAGGGTCTTTTTGTGCATGTCATTACTTTCTGCATACTTGACGAGAAAATTTTTAAAATAGCCGCCTGTCAGGAAACGTCTGTATGGTATTTCCCGCTCGTTCAACAGGTCACCATACTCTTTTGAGATCCCGGCAGGCAGAGACCATTCCCCCATCTCCTTATATGATTCACATCCGAGGTAGATCCGGCCTTCCGGCGGTTTCGCCTTCATGTATTCAGAGAACGTTGTCGTTTTCAGCCACGAGCTGTTTTCTGTCAGGTATTCGAAAAATGACCGCAGCCACCCTTCTTTATAGACATAATCGAATGTCCCCGGCCAGAGGCCGAATTTTTCACCATCGTCACCAAAGACAACGAGATCCCCTCCTTGTTCTTTTACACCCTTCAGGTATCCGTCGAGCGCATCGATCTGCTTGAACGGGATCGCGTAACGCAGGAATTCAAGACCGGGGAAGACCGAAAGGGGATGTCCTTCATATTCCGTGATGAAATAACCATAGAGGTCTTTCTCGTCGAGGCCGACAGCCTTAAAATGATTGTCATCTACAAGGGTGAAAGCTATCCCGGCCTTGTGCAAAACCTTTGGGATATATGGCTCATAGACCCTTTCCGCGAGCCACATACCGGCTGGTTTCTCATTGAAAACATCTTCCATGAGATCCATGTGCATTGTTATCTGTGCCACCCCGTCCTCCTCGCTCAAAAGGGAAAAGACAGGTTCGTACATGCCTCCGGAAATGATCTCCAGCTGGCCCCTCTTCTTTAATTGTTTAAGGAGCTTGATATATTCAGGCTTGCGCTCACAGAGCCACGAGAAGAGAAAACCGGAAAAATGGAGGTTGACCCTGATGTCCTTAAAATCTTTCAGGACATCAAAAAAAGGCATATACGATTTCGCATATGCCTCCTCAAGGATAAAATCCATGTTCCCGACCGGTTGATGATTATGGATGCAGAGAATAAAATTCATTGCGCCTTTTTTTAAAATGGCGGGGTCGACGAGAATTGAACTCGCGGCCTCCGGCGTGACAGGCCGGCGTTATAACCAGGCTTAACTACGACCCCGCTGAAATGGTAGGCGGAACAGGTTTTGAACCTGCGACCCCCGGCTTGTAAGGCCGATGCTCTCCCGCTGAGCTATCCGCCCAATCCGGCACAATATATCAGGTTCGCCGGTAAAAGTCAAACCCTCAGGCAATCTCTGCCTCTTCCTCGTAGATGAGTATAGGTCTCTCGTGGTTCACGATGACCTCTTCGCTGACCACGCACTCCTTCACATTGGAGAGCGTCGGGATCTCGTACATGACATCGAGCATGACCTTCTCCATGATCGACCTCAAACCTCTGGCCCCTGTTTTCTTCTTCATGGCATCTTTTGCAATGCCCCTGATCGCGCCTTCAGTGAAGGTAAGTTTGACATTCTCAAGCTCGAAGAGCTTTTTATACTGTTTAACGATCGCGTTTCTCGGTCTTTTCAGGATCTCCACGAGGTTCTCCTCGCTGAGCTCATCAAGTGTGGCCGTTATCGGCAGCCTGCCTATGAATTCAGGTATCAGGCCGTACTTCAGGAGGTCTTCGGGCTGAACCTCCCGTATCAATTCCGAATATCGCTTATCCCTCCCGCCTTCCACATCAACGCCAAACCCGATGCCCTTCTTGCCGATCCTGCTTGCCACAAGCCCGTCTATGCTATGGAAGGCGCCGCCGCAGATAAAGAGGATATTTGAAGTATTGACCTTGATATAATCCTGCTGCGGGTGTTTTCTGCCTCCCTTTGGAGGAACGTTTGCTACCGTGCCCTCTATAATCTTCAAAAGCGCCTGCTGAACCCCTTCCCCCGAAACATCTCTTGTAATTGACGGGCTGTCGGTCTTCCTCGATATCTTATCGATCTCATCGATATACACAATACCGCGCTCTGTCCTCTCCACGTTATAATCGGCAGACTGGAGGAGATAGAGGATGATATTTTCCACATCTTCACCGACATATCCCGCCTCTGTCAATGTCGTCGCGTCGGCGATAGTAAACGGTACGTGGAGTATCTTCGCAAGCGTCTGGGCAAGCAGGGTCTTGCCGGAACCCGTAGGACCTATGAGAAGGATATTGCTCTTCTGGATCTCCACATCATCAAAATGTGCCTTCGCCTCTATCCTTTTGTAATGATTGTACACTGCTACGGAAAGGACCTTTTTCGCATGGTCCTGGCCGATAACATACTCGTCAAGAAGCTTCCTGATCTCATGCGGTTTCGGTATGGACGTCTTGATGTAGTCGAAACGTTCCTTCTTCGCTTCCTCCTGTATGATCTCGTTGCAGAGTTCTATACACTCATCGCAGATATAGACCATGGGGCCCGCTATCAGCTTTTTCACTTCATCCTGGCTCTTCCCGCAAAAGGAACAGTTTAACTTGATCGTTCTCCCGTTGTTTCTTTTAATCATGCTATACCCTCTTCTCGACGATTTGATCTACAATACCATATTCGATGGCTTGTTCAGGGTTCATGAAAAAATCCCTTTCAGTATCAGCGGCAATCTTTTCTATAGACTGACCGGTGTGTTTCGTAAAGATCTTGTTGATCTCGCTGCGCATCCTCAGGATCTCTTTTGCCTGTATGTCGATATCACTGGCCTGCCCCTGTGCGCCTCCAAGAGGCTGGTGTATCAGTATCCTCGAATGCGGCAGGGCGTATCTTTTGCCTTTTTCTCCGCCGGCGAGCAAAACCGCTCCCATGCTTGCTGCCTGACCAAGACACATTGTGACGATCGGCGGCTTGACATACTGCATGGTGTCATAGATCGCAAGGCCGCTGGTCAAATATCCTCCGGGGCTGTTGATATAAAGGAAGATATCCTTCGCGGGATCTTCGGATTCAAGGAATAAAAGCTGGGCTATAATGATGTTTGCCACATTGTCATCGATGCTGGTGCCGAGAAAGACAATCCTTTCCTTTAAAAGCCGGGAGTATATATCGTAAGCGCGTTCCCCTCTTCCGTCTTTTTCAATGACTATCGGTACAAGATTCATGATTTCTCCTTAATCATCGCATTATCACGAAGAAAACCAATGGTCCTTTCCTCTATGATGCTGCTTCGTAAACCGCTCAGAAGATTATACTGCTCGTAAAAATCCCTGATATCGTTGAAGGGCCTTTTGGCATCCTCTGCGATCTTTTTTATCCGTTCCTGAACGTCGTTCTCATCGGCGTTTATGCCTTCCTTTTCCGAGATCTTCGTGATCATGATCTCGGTCTTGATGCGTGTCTCCGCGCTCTTTTCAAAATCCTTCCTGAACCGCTCCTCGATCGCCCTCGCCTCTTCCGCGGTCAACCTGTCAGCCTTGAACCTTGATTTCGCGTCTTCGATCATCGCATCGACACGTTTCTCAAGCAATATCTTCGGGACCGGTATCTCAACGCTGCCGATCAGCGTATCCATGATCTTCTGTGCGATCTCCTTGCTTCTCACGTTCTCTTTTTCCCTGAGTATCTCATCCCTGAGACTCTTCTGAAGTGCCTCCATATTTTCAAAATTCAGATCTTTGGCAAACTCGTCATTTATTTCAGGGAGATGCTTTTCCTTGATCTCTTTCATGGTTACCTTAAACTGTAACGTCTTCTTCGCGATGTCCTTATCGGGATAATCATCCGGAAAGGATACCGTTATCTCTTTCTCTTCGTTCTCCTTCATCCCGAAGAGCTCATTTTCAAATTCAGGCATCAGCGTAGAGGCCCCGAGCTCCACCGGATACGCCTCGGTTGCAATGTCCTTGATGGGTTTCCCGTTCTCATATCCCTGGTATTTGACGATAACAAGGTCGCCCTTCTGCGCCCCCCGGTCGCCCTCTTTTGTGACTATCTCGGCGTGCATCTGCTGCAGCCCATCTATCCTTTTCGCGACGTCATCGTCGGTAACCCCGATCGGCTCAACCTCGACCTCGATGCCTTTATATGCCGGAAGCTCAACGTCCGGGAGCACCTCACACTCAAGGACATAGCCGTGTTTATCTGTTTCATCGACAAAATCCACTACAGGCTGCCCTACGGGGTTGATCTTCGCCTCTTCGAGGGCCTCATACATCGTCTCCTGGACCATCCTTTTCTTCAGTTCATCGTCGATGTATTCCTTATAATAACTGATTATCATCGGTCTGGGTACCTTGCCGGGCCTGAAACCTTTTATCTTTGCCTGCTTTTGAAGTTCGCTGTAGATTGTCTCCCTTAATTCGTTTATCTTCTCATCAGGAAGGATCACCTCTACCTTTTTCCTTATGCTGTCAACGTTTTCTACCTGAACTTTCATCAATTCCTCCGGGGTATACATGGGAACATCGCTTCTTTTTCCCGATAAACTGCCTTATTATAAACACAACTCCTCAGATTATCAAGACATTTGGGACGTATCAAGGAATATCAACGTCTCTGACGGGTAACTGTTAAATTTTCTTGACGTTATCTGGCAACTATGCAATAACGATAATTATCAAACAAATAAAGTTAACAAGGGGGAAATATGAATTCTGTGGTGGTTCTTATTTTAGGTCTCGTTGTTGCTTTTATCGGTTACCGTTTTTACGCGAAACATATCGACTCAAAAATCATCAAAGCTGACCCGAAGAGGGCTACTCCGGCAAAGATGTACATGGACGGCGTGGAGTTTATGCCGACAAGCAAGAACATCCTCTTCGGATACCAGTTCAAATCGATTGCCGGCGCGGCCCCTATTATCGGCCCTATTATTGCGATACAGTGGGGGTGGCTTCCTGCTTTGATATGGATACTCGCCGGCACCTTCTTCATCGGCTGGGTTCAGGACTACTCAAGCTCAATGGTGGCGATGAGAAACGACGGCGCCTCCTTTGGAGGTTTAAGCCACAAGCTGATCTCACCGAGGGCCAGGGTTATTCTTCTTGCCTTCATCTATTTCTACCTTCTCCTTATCGCCGGGGCCTTCGGGAATGTCGTGGTGAGCACCACCATCGGGTTGAAGGCCGCTCCCATGGCATGGCTGTTTCTCACTGTCGGAGGTGTCCTTGCCGGCCAGATGATATACCGCTGGAGGAAAGACATTATCCTCACCACGATCGTTTGCGTTATTATTGCCATGGCAGGTATATGGTTCGGTACCATCGCTCCTTCCGATAGCATAATCGGGGCAGACCTTGCAAACAGCAGGTGGGTATGGGCGATCGCGGCATTCGTCTTCTGTTATTTCGCAGCAGTCCTGCCTATCTGGCGCTTCGCACTCCCTATCAACTATGTTGCCTCTTATATTGTCTTCCTCGGGCTCTTTTTCGGAATAATCGGCATCTTCATACTCCACCCCAACTTTACCCTTCCTGCCTATACGGGTTTCTCGATCAAGATCGGTCCTATATGGCCTATCATGTTTGTCACGATAGCATGCGGCGCTATCTCCGGCTTGCACAGCATAGTATCAAGTTCCGGGACGGCCCGGCAGTTGGAGAATGAACTTGATGCCCATCCCGTTGGCGGCGGGGTCATGTTTGTTGAGATGATGCTCGCGTTATTCGCTTTAGTCATAGCCGGAACCATTTATGCCTCATCGGCTGAATACGGCGACGCCATTGTAAAAGGCCCTGGCGGCATCTTCGCTGCTGGCGTATCGAAATTCCTTGGTGCGATAGGAATGCCGGCCGCGCTGGGGAGATCCTATGGCAGCGTCATGATGATCGTGCTTGCGATAACGATCATGCAGCTTGTTATCCGCTTCATGAGGGTTGCGACATCAGAGCTTTTGAGCGACGTAAGCCCCATATTCAGGAACCCTCATGTGGGGACATTTATCGCATGCATACTCGGCATGGTGCTTGTTTTGACGGGATGGTGGCAGTACCTGTGGGTACTTTTTGGAGGGGCAAACCA
>JAQTNJ010000117.1 GCA_028713955.1 Syntrophorhabdaceae bacterium | reverse complement strand
GTGAAGAGCACCGGTCTTTTTGCGGAAGCGATCTCTTTCATTGCCCGTTGTATCTGCCCTGTATGCCCGAAATAAGTCGGCTGGTAGCTTCTGATATTTACCTTATCAGGATATTTAAAGTCTCCCAGGCTCGCAGATACATCTTTCGGTATATCGACGAGGACAGGCCCCGGTCTCCCCGACCGCGCGATATGAAAGGCCTCCTTGATGATCCGCGTAAGGTCTTTTACGTCTTTTACGAGGTAATTATGTTTCGTACAGGGCCTTGTAATACCGACGATGTCCGCCTCCTGGAATGCGTCGTTCCCGATGAGCGCTGTATTGACCTGGCAGGAGAATATGACAAGAGGGATGGAATCCATGTATGCGGTTGCGATCCCCGTAACGGTGTTCGTTGCACCCGGTCCTGATGTAACGAGTGAAACACCTACCTTCCCCGATGCCCTTGCGTATCCATCTGATGCGTGCACCGCACCCTGTTCATGACGCACGATGATCTGCCGGATGTCACAACCGCCGAGCGCATCGGTTATGTACAGGGTGGCGCCTCCGGGATAGCAGAAGATCGTATCAATCCCTTCCGCTATCAACGATTCAACGAATATCTGTGCCCCTGTCTTTTTCAACCCTTCTCCTTCATTCCCGGTTTTTACTGGTTTTTTTCCATAATGTCCTTGTAATAAAGTTTTTTCTTTTTTAATTCCCGGATCTCGAGTTCTTCTGCCGCCGTAAGAAAGGGCTTCTTAAGGAGCATTTGCAACCTCCGGTCGAGTGTTGCGTGCTGACTCTTTGCCCTGTTGAAGATTTCTTCTTTACTTTCAGTAGTATCCATTTGACAATTGAAGGATATGGTATAAAAAATATTGCAAAATGTCAAATATTAGCATATAAATTCAAACTATTAAGTATTCAGCAGCCAGCCGTCAGCTTTCAGCAGATTGTTGTCGGCTTTTTGTTAATAGTATATTTCTTAGGATTTTTTCTTTTTTTTAAAAGCTGATCGCTGATCGCTGAAAAGCTGTAGGCTGATCGTAGAAAACCTACTATGCTCAAAAAGATACTTGCCATCCTTGCATTATGTTATATCTTGTTCTTCCTGAATCTCGGCGCAACATCGCTGTGGGATCCCGATGAACCGCGACAGGCTATCATGGCACGGGAGATGATGGAGAGGAATGACTTCGTACACCCTTACTTAAACGGCAGGGAGTACCTTGAGAAGCCTCCGCTCTATCCCTGGATGATCATCGCTGCTTCAAAGATCGCCGGTAAACTTGATGAGTTCACGTCAAGGGTGCCGGCGGCAATATCGGCAACGCTCCTGCTGATTATTACGTTCCTCCTCGGAAGGAGATTTGGAGACGAAGAGAGCGGACTGCTGTCCGCCATTGTCCTTGCTACCAACTACCAGTTTCTCTCAAACGCCCGCGAATCGATCATGGATATGACCTTCGCGTTTTTTATCGGCCTTACGATCTTTTTCAGTTATCTTTCCCTCGCAAAAGGAAGGAAATGGCTTTTCGCGCTGTCATTTCTCCCGGCGGCACTCGCCATACTTACGAAGGGCCCTGCCGGTCTGGTCATACCTGCAGGTGTCATGTTTATATGCCTTATAATACGGAAGGAGATGAAAGGATATATCCTCCCCTTGATCCTGGGGTGTTTTTTGTCCCTGGGTCTTGCCTCGATCTGGTTTTTTATGGCCGGCGAGGCATATATCAGGGAGTTTATTCTAAGGCAGAATATCACAAGGTACACAAACGCCTTTGATCACATGGAATCGCTCTTCTATTACCTGCATAAGATATTTTTTAATTTTCTTCCCTGGAGCATACTGCTTCCGTTTGCCCTGTACCACGCGTACAGGAAAAAGCTCTGGCTGCCGCTTGTCTGGTTTATCTTTACCTTTCTGTTCTTTGAGTTTTCCACAAGCAAAAGGGCCATATATCTCCTTTCCTGTTATCCTGCCTGCGCCTTGTTGTGCGGTGTATACATAAGAGACAAATGGCCGCTACTTGTAGAGCGGGTAGGAACGAATATTCTGCTCAGGGTGTTTTCGATCGCCCTTATACTGATACCCGTTGCGGCCGTTGCAGCGCTTTACATTATGCCCTATAAGGATGTGCAGGCATTCAGAGAAGGACCGTCGTCCCTGTATGTCTATATGGCCATACTGTTCCTGCTGGGGGTTGCTTTACTGATAAGCCTTTTCAGGAAAACGGCGAAACAGACCCTGGTCCTTTTGCTGACATATCTCATTTTTATTGGAGTTTTTTATAATATGTACTATATGCCCGTGACAGACAGGACATCGAAATCATTGCGCCTGATAACCGATCCGATCGGAGACCATAAAAAGTATAAAGAGATCTACACCTATGGTTTCAACTCTGCCGGCCTCATATTCTATCTCGGCAGACCTATCAAGTCCTTCGCGGACATTAAGGAGATAAAAGACATCAAACATGATATACTCCTTATTGTTGAAGAAAGGCTGGGGGTCAATATCAAAAACGAACTGGAGAAGTTGTTTTTACCTGTGAAACAGATAAAATATGAGAAGGATTACTACACGATATATGTGAGGAGAAATGACTGAAAAACCCTACGTATCGGTATTGGTGCCGGTCCTGAACGAAGAAGAATCGCTTCCTGAGCTCCAGAAGAGGCTTTACGACACCCTCGAGACAATAAAAAGACCCTACGAGATCATCTATATCAACGATGGAAGCACAGACAGGACCCAGGAGATACTTGAAGATTTTCATGGCCGTGATGGTTCGGTCAGGGTCATAGAGTTTAACAGGAACTACGGGCAGCACATGGCGCTTTTTGCAGGCTTTGAATATGCGAAAGGCGATATGGTGATCACGATCGATGCGGACCTGCAGAACCCGCCGGAAGAGATACCGAAGCTTGTTCAGAAGATCGGGGAAGGGTATGAGGTGGTGGGTACGTATCGAAAACAGCGGAAAGATTCTGTCTTCAGGAGACTCCCTTCATTTATCGTGAACAAGATCACCTCAAAGCTTGTCGGCGTGAAACTGAGGGACTACGGGTGCATGCTGAGGGCATACAGCAGGAACATCGTGGATTATATGAACATGTGTCCGGAGTCTTCGAGCTTTATCCCTGCGCTTGCGAATACCTTTGCCAAGAAGATCGTTGAGATCGAGGTTGCGCACGACGAGAGAAGGAGGGGGATATCGAAATACAGTCCCTTCAGGCTCCTGAGGCTGAACTTTGACCTTATGACAAACTTTTCGCTGCTCCCGATACAGTTCATCGGTGTTCTCGGGGTTGTCATAGCGGTGCTGGGTTTTCTCTTTGCCCTCTTTCTTTTTGTCAGAAGGCTTATTATCGGTCCCGAGGTGGAGGGGACATTCACGCTCTTTGCCATACTCTTCTTTTTCATCGGTATCCAGATATTCGCGCTGGGCATCATTGGCGAGTACATAGGGAGGATATACCAGGAGGTACGGAGAAGACCAAGGTTTATCGTCAAAAAGGAACTGATGTGAGGGCAGTAGTATTCGCTTACCAGGAGATAGGGTACGTTTGCCTCGAAGAACTCATCGATTTCGGCGCCGATGTTGCCTGTCTTTTTACCCATAGCGACGATCCCGGTGAAGAGATATGGTACAGAAGACCGGTCACTGTGGCCGAGAAACACAATATACCCGTCCACACGCCTGAAAGCCTGAAGGACCCGCGATGGGCCGCATTGATCGCCGATGCGAAGCCCGATATCATCTTTTCATTCTACTACAGGAAGATGATCCCCGGGGAGATCCTCGATATCCCGAAGGTCGGCGCCTTCAATCTCCATGGTTCACTTCTTCCGAAGTTCAGGGGAAGATGTCCTGTCAACTGGGTCCTTATAGCCGGAGAAAGAGAGACCGGCCTCACCCTCCATTATATGCTTGAGAAACCAGACGCAGGAGATATAGTAGCCCAGAAAAAGGTTGACATCGATTTTGAGGATAATGTATACACGGTCTACATGAAGATGGCTGAAGCGGCACGGGAACTGATGAAGGGGATACTCCCGCAGTTGAACGAAGGGACCTTTACGAGAAAACCCCAGATGGGTGCCTCCTCGTATTTTGGGGGAAGAAAGCCGGAAGATGGTATAGTGATGTGGGAGAAAGACGCGCTGTCGATATATAACCTGACAAGGGCAATTACCCATCCTTATCCCGGTGCGTTTACATACCTTGATGGAAAGAAGTTCTATATCTGGAGGGCATTTCCGGAGGATTTATCCCGCAATGAATTGCCGGGAAGGGTGGTCTCTCTTGAGCCCTTCACGGTGAGTACCGGCAAAGGCGGGCTACGATTGCTTTCAGTGCAACTGGAGGGAGAGGAAGAGATGGACGGGGGGACATTCACCCGTCTTCATAATGTAGAAGGTAAAATATTCGGAGGTACTGCGTGAAGATATTAATACTCGGTGTAAACGGATTTATCGGGAACAGTTTTGCCGCAAGGGCGCTTAACGAGACAGACTGGGAGATTTACGGCATGGATATCAGGGACGACAAGCTGGATGCCTGTCATGGACACGACCGCTTCCATTTTGTGGAAGGCGATATTGCGATCAACAGGGAATGGATAGAATACCACGTGAAAAAGTGTGATGTTGTCATGCCCCTCGTTGCCATAGCCACACCCGCAACCTATGTCCGGGAGCCGCTCAGGGTATTTGAGCTTGATTTTGAGGAAAACCTGCGTATTGCCCGCCTCTGCGTAAAGTATGGAAAGCGTCTTGTCTTTCCCTCAACATCAGAGGTCTACGGGATGTGTCCTGATGAGGCATTCAATGAGGACGAGAGTCCCCTGGTGCTCGGACCCATTTGTAAACAGAGATGGATATACAGCGCATCCAAACAGCTCCTCGACAGGGTGATCTGGGGATACGGTTTTCAGCAGGGTCTGAAATTCACCCTCTTCCGCCCCTTTAACTGGATAGGGCCAAAACTGGACGAATTGACCGCGGACCCTGAAAAAGAGGGCAGCTCAAGGGTAGTGACGCAGTTTATCAGCAGTCTCCTGCTGGCCGAGCCTATACGCCTTGTTGATGGCGGTATGCAGCGGCGCTGCTTCACCTATATCGATGACGGGATATCGTGCCTCATGAAGATCATCGAGAACAGGGAAGGCACACTGAACGGCGAGATCTTCAATATAGGCAATCCGGACAACGAGGCAACGATAAAGGACCTTGCCGTTACACTGAAGGAGATGTTTGTCGGCCACCCTTCGACAAAACACTACAAAAAACATTCAGAGATCATAGAGGTATTCTCAAAGGACTTCTATGGTGAGGGGTATCAGGACATCGACAGGAGGGTCCCCTCCATCGAGAAGGCGAAGAGGCTTATCGGGTGGGAGCCGAAGGTCGATCTTGATACGGCGCTGCGAAAAACGCTTGAATATTATCTTCAGTCAAACCTGAAGACATAAAGAAGACCGTATATCGTATTTCGTATATCGTATATCGAAAAATCCGTAAGGCGTTCGGCGAGAACAACCGTAATTCGTAATTCGTGATACGTAAGTGGAAAAGTACAAGGTGCGAGGAGTGAAGCGACGTAGCGACCTATAGGGTATAATCTGTTGAACGAGATTGCCACGCTTCGCTCGCAATGACACATTCACCTTTCATTGGGTTCGTCCAATTACGAATTACGATTCACGAATTACGGGTTTTCCCACCTTTCACGGGGTTCATCCAATTACGAATTACGATTCACGAATTACGAGGACCTTTCACTTTTCACCTTCCACTATCGACTAAACGACCAAATAGACTAAATAGACCAGACAGACCATATTTATTGCTGATGGCTGTATGCTGACTGCTGATGGCTATTCACTATCCACTATCGACTATTCACTGCCCTTATTTTACTTCTTGCAGCTCCCGATAGAGCCTTCTTTGCAGATTGTGCCGTCAGTCCAGACCGCAAGAGACAGATCTGCCCCTGAAAGGTTTGCCCCGGACAGGTTCGCGCCCGTAAGATTGGCGCTCTTCAGGTTTGCGTTGACGAGACTTGCGCCCGGAAGGCTCGCATTCATGCAATTCGCACCCGCCAGATTTGTCCCGGACATGTTTGCCCTTGACAGGTTCGCGCTAAAAAGGTTGGCACGTTCAAGATTCGCCTGCGTCAGGTTTGTATTGGCGAGAGGCGCGTTCGACAGGTCGCAGGCTGAACATTGTTTCGTTCTTTTCAGCTGGTCGAGGTCCTGCTGGCTGTATCCATAGGTAACCGGCACGGCATGGAACAGCACAATGAACGATAGCAGGACAAGCATAAGAAGTAATTTTTTATTCATGGCCACCTCCCGAAATACATTATATCACCTTGCATAATATCCTTCAAGCGTGAACCAGCAGAGAGCAGAGAGCAGAGAGAACCTCTTTGTGTCATCGCGAGGAGCGAAGCGACGTGGCGATCTACGGGGTATAGCCAATTGGATGAGATTGCCACGCTCCGCTCGCAATGACGAAACGCCTTGCCCTGCGGGCTCGCAATGACACTACGCCGCGCTCCGCTGCAATGACCTATCACCCGATACCTATCACCTGTTACCTTTCACTGGTTCCCCCCTTACTACGGGTTACAACGCTATGAACGCAACAAACTCAACAAACGCTATAAACCAGATTTGTTGCTGGTAGCTGTTCGCTATAGAATTCAGTTTGCAGCTTGTTGCCTGAAATGGTATTATCGTACAATTCAAAAAGGGAAAAAAGTCATGAAGAAAACGATCGGTCTAAAGGTTGATGTAGATACCTATGCAGGAATGAAAAAGGGAGTTCCTGCTCTGCTAGCCATTTTCCGGAAATATAGTGTCAGCGCAAGTTTTTTTGTTCCCATGGGGAAGGATCACACAGGCAGGACCGTTAAAAGGGTATTTACGAGAAAAGGGTTTCTCAAAAAGGCCGGCAGGGTGGGGGTAATCAGCACCTACGGCATAAAGACCCTCATGTACGGCCTCGTCCTCCCGGGACCGGAGATCGCGAAAGGGAACCGTCACCTGCTCCGTCAGATAACAGAGGAAGGACATGAACTCGGTATCCATGGCCACGACCATGTGCGATGGCATGATTCCATTAAGTATTTCGATAAAGAGAAGACAGGGGAAGAGATAAACAGGTTATTGCGGGTTTATGAAGAGGTTGTTGGTAAAAAGGCCAGTTCCTTTGCTGCACCGGGCTGGATGATAAACCCCCATGCGTTAAAATATTTCAGAGAGAACGGCCTTGTCTATTCGAGTGATACACGGGGATTGTCGCCATTTTTCCCGGTAATGGGTAGTGAAGAGATAAGGATACTCCAGATCCCTACAACGCTCCCGACGCTCGACGAGGTCATCGGTGTGGCAGGCACGGACGTGACCTCGCTGAATGATTATTATATGCATTGTCTGACCGGTGGTCTCAATATCCTCACGGTACACACCGAACTGGAAGGAAGGAAATGGAGTCCTTTTCTGGAGGCCTTTATTCAAAATGCCATCCAATCAGGGTATACGTTCCGGAGGCTCATCGACATTGCCCGGGAATATATCATTTCCCCGAATACCCCTGTCTGCAGGATTGAATACGGTACTATTGCCGGCAGGGCAGGGGAGGTCTGCTGCCAGGTAATTGAAAAAGCAAGCTCATAGCTGAGAGAATAACCAAACACCAATAACCAAGCTCCAATTAATCACCAATACCCAATATCCAATCACCAAACAAAAACTTACCGGTATTTTTTCCGTTTGGGTATTCGGTTATTGGTTATTGGATATTATCTGGTTATTGGAATTTGGTTATTGGTTATTATGTTTATATCGGTTCGTTTGTTTCTTGACAGATTTTTATTGTGTGCTATAAGAGCATATATGTTCAAAAAACCATAAAAGGAGGGTTTTATGTCGGTGTACAAGATCATTGAGATTGTCGGCACAAGTCCAAAATCATGGGAAGAAGCTGCGAAAACTGCGGTGGAAACAGCGGCAAAAACGCTTGAAGACTTACGTGTTGCCGAAGTGGTGAAGCAGGACGTTGTGGTGGAGAAGAACAAAGTCACAGCGTACAGGGTAAGGTTGAATATATCATTCAAATATCACACAGAAAAATAATACAAACAGAAATTAACGGGAGAAGGAAAAAAGAGGGGACTTAAGGTCCCCTCGATCTTTTTAATACATGTCACCCATTCCGCCCATTCCGCCTGGCGGCATCATAGGCATTTGTCCCTTTTCTTTTGGTTTTTCGGCGATCATGCAGTTAGTTGTGAGCAGGAGAGATGCTACTGACGCTGCATTCTGAAGTGCCGTCCTTGCGACCTTTGTCGGGTCCATGATACCTGCTTCCATCAGGTCTTTCACGTAGACCTCCTTGGCAGCATCGAAACCGAAGGCGCCTTTTTCATTCTTTACCTTTTCAATAACGATGGAACCATCATGGCCGGCATTCATTGCTATCCACCTGAGCGGTTCCTCGATGGCCTTCTTGACGATATTGACGCCAAACTGCTTTTCGCCTTCGAGCTTTATTGCATCAAGGTTCGGCAGGCATCTGATGAATGCTACGCCGCCACCGGGGATAATCCCTTCTTCAACGGCAGCCTTTGTCGCATTCAACGCGTCTTCAACGCGGGCCTTCTTTTCTTTCATCTCTGTTTCCGTTGCTGCGCCGACATTGATGACGGCTACGCCGCCGACGAGTTTTGCGAGTCTTTCCTGGAGTTTTTCCCTGTCATAATCTGATGTTGTTTCGTCGATCTGCGCCCTGATCTGTTTCACCCTTGCCTCGATCTCTTTCTTGTCGCCGGCGCCATCCACAAGTGTAGTGTTATCCTTGTCAATGACCACCCTTTTTGCTGATCCGAGGTCTTTCAGGGAGATGGTTTCAAGCTTAATGCCGAGCTCTTCCGATATCAACTGGCCACCGGTCAGGATTGCGATATCTTCAAGCATTGCCTTTCTTCTGTCACCGAAACCGGGTGCTTTCACTGCGGCAACCTTCAATGTACCTCTCAATTTGTTTACCACCAATGTTGCAAGGGCTTCACCTTCGATGTCCTCCGATATGATGAGGAGGGTTTTTCCCATCTTCGCGACCTGCTCGAGTATGGGCAGAAGCTCTTTCATGTTGCTTATCTTTTTCTCGTTGATGAGAATGAGGGGCTCGTCGAGGTTAGCCTCCATCTTTTCCGGGTTTGTCACGAAGTATGGTGAGATGTAGCCTTTGTCAAACTGCATGCCCTCAACGATTTCGAGGGTTGTTTCCATGCTCTTTGCCTCTTCAACGGTTATGACACCTTCTTTGCCGACCTTGCTCATGGCCTCGGCGATGATATTGCCTATCGTGTCGTCGTTATTGGCAGAGATCGTTCCAACCTGGGCTATCTCTTTCTGGTCTTTCGTCGGTTTTGAAAGTTTCTTCAGTTGTTCCACTATGGTTTCTACGGCCTTATCAATACCCCTTTTGAGCTCCATAGGGTTATGGCCGGCGGCAACGAGTTTTGCGCCTTCTCTGTAGATGGCCTGCGCAAGGACAGTTGCCGTGGTTGTTCCGTCACCGGCGACATCGCTTGTCTTGCTTGCCACTTCTTTTACCATCTGGGCTCCCATATTCTCGAAC
>JAQTNJ010000116.1 GCA_028713955.1 Syntrophorhabdaceae bacterium | reverse complement strand
CCTTTAAACTCAGTAGCGCTGGACGCATCTATCCTCTTTTCCAATGGTTTCACTATGAGTATGCTGCCGACCTTTTTTTCCTGTACCTGCATGTAAACCCTCCCTCAAAATGGATCTTTCAAACCTGTGGTAAGCTTCCGGGTGGGGATATGGTTATCCCCCTTTATACTTACCTTTATATTCAATGGCAACGAGCGTGATATCATCCTGAAATGGCTTTCCTTTTCCAAAGTCAATGATAGATGTTACAACTTCATCGATGAGTTTTTCAACAGTTTCATGCCTCAAGTCATTCAGAAGTGAATAAAAACGATCTTCAGTGAAAAATTCCTCTTCATTGTTCTGATATTCAACTACCCCGTCTGTATAAAGGATGATCTTGTCCCCATCGTGAAGGTCGGTTTGTTCTTCCTCGAATGGAATGATGCCATCCAGACCGATGATCGTACCTCCTTTATCCAGTAACTGAAAGCCGCTTTCCCGATGGATAATCACGGGGGGAGGGTGGGCAGCGTTGCTGTAAATAAGGTTGCCGTCCTTGATGTTTATTATCATATATATGATGGTAAAGTATTTTTCGAACCGGCTCAATGGATACTCGCGATCAAGGGCTTGAAGCACTGCCCCCGGAGATTCTATTTTGTAACCGGGTGGCTCGTACTGTTTTTTCTTTGTGACATAGCCTCTTTCAGGCTGGAGCATTTGAGAAACAGAGACTGTAATAAGGGCAGAAGGGACTCCGTGACCGCTGACATCAATCATGTAGAACCCGACATGATTCTCATCGAGACGAAAGACGTTAAAGATGTCTCCTCCGATCATATAGGACGGCATAAATTTCCAGGCGATGGCAAGATTATTAAAATCAGGTATTGTTCCTGGTAAAAGGCTCTGCTGGATACCTGCCGCTGCCTTCAGGTCCTCATCGAGTCGTTTCTGTTTTTCAGTAAGTTCGATGTTGGTCTTTATCAATTCGTTGGTGAGACGCCGGATCTTGAGCTGGTTTTCAACGCGCGCCAGCACCTCTCCCTTGTCGAATGGTTTTGTGATATAGTCTGCGCCACCTATCTCAAGCCCCTTTATCTTGTCTGAGGCATCGGATTTAGCTGACAGAAAAATAACCGGTACATTAACAGGGGGATCCCCTGTCTTGAACCTTTCGCATACTTCATAACCGCTGATGCCGGGCATTACTATGTCGAGAAGGATCAGATCCGGTTTCAGCTCCGTTGCCTGTCGTAACGCCTCTTCTCCATTATGAACCTCGGCAACATCGTAACCCGCTGCCTTCAGGATACGGTTCAAAAGAACCCGTATATCTTCACTGTCATCGACTATCAGTATCTTTTCTCTCTCTGACACCATTACCCCTCTTTTGATAATCTCAATATATTATATCCATTTTTTTACGAATAAATATGATTTTATTAAAGAATAATAGATAATTTTGGATGCGGTTTGTATAATGTAAAAGTTACTATGGATACCCCGATAGAAAAACGCAGAGAAGAGCGGCTAAGCATCAGTTCGATCAACCTTCCTTTCCTGGGATCAAGGGAAGAAGATCAGGCCTGTTTCCAGTACATTATCATGGACATCAGCAAAAGCGGCCTGAAATTTGCCATTCCACGCTGGCTGGTGAATAGAGAAAGTTTAAAGAAAGGGGATAGGATCAATTTTCATCTGCCCCTGAATATCGGAAAGAACTTCTATAATCAGGGCGTCATAGTATGGACGGCGTGGGATGACTCCATAGATGGGGAGACCTGCGGCGCAATACTCGAGAATACTACACAATCTCCCTATCCTGTTTTTATCTCTCTGGAGGAAGCATCCATATCCGTTTCCTTTGATGATTTTACGTTCAAGTATAATTTGTTTTGCGGGGTAATGAAAGACACCGCGCTCCTGAAACAGGGGGTGGCTATCTATCTGGGGCACCTTATCCCTTTTTTCTCAAGGATCTCCATGTATCCCCAGGAAGAATATCCAAAGCTAAAGGAGTCATTCCTGACAGATGTCCGCGATAGGGCCATAGAAAACCATGCCAGGCTGGAATCTCTTTCCAGGACGATAAAAGACCAGATGAAATCCTATTCAGAAATACCGAAATTTGTTGACCTGGAAGGATTGCGGGCAATGATAGAATCAGAGATCTACGTCGAAATCTTCAGGATTGCCTTCCAGAGCGAGAGCATCATGCCTTACCTTAATGCCATAAAGGAGCTTGAAAAAAGGCTCTACTTCAATTACAACACTATTGTTATGCTCTATATTCACGCCCTGTAAAATTTGTCTGTTAAGGGGTGATTATATGGAGGCTTTTTCTGTCTATCCCTATCACATTGTTCAGAATATCATATTCTATAAGGACCTGTATCCCCTTGCTCAGCAGAGGAAAGTCAAGAAATGGAAGCAATTCTTTCAGGAGCCCCCTTTCACAGATGGCCCGCAGGCACCCGAAGGTTCCGAATCCGTGGATGCCCATACAACCGATCAGGCTCCTCGTTTCGCGTACCGGGTTACGCATAACCGTTAATATACCAAAATCTTTTGTTACGATATAGTTACCGGAATCGTCCTTTTCATAGTGAGCAGTGATCTTTTTCGAAGAGACAAGGTCGTTGATCGCGAGATTTGTGTAATCGGGCATAGAGTGCCCGGTTATGTACCGTATGCCTTTGAAATTGTTAAAGTGGTTATTGATGAACTGATTCGATGCCGAACTCCCGCATAGAAGGATGTTGGAGGTTTGCAGATATCCATTCGCGGATGGGTTGACCGAACTTTTGCTTGTCACGGGGTGGCGGTCATGCCACATCCTTGAAAATGTTTCATAGAGCAGCTCAATACCCTCCTGCTCCTTATTTGCCGTCCAACCGTAATGGATAGTTTTTCTGTAGACGGGAACTGAATGGATAACAACGAGGGGTTGTTCCCTGAGCAAGGGATACCAAAAGTTATGGAAAGGACAATCGTTTAGACTGAGGACCAGGTACAGCAGATCCTCTGCCCCTTCCTGAAGGATAACCTCGAAAGGTTCGGTTTCATCGAGACTGAGGTCTGCAGAGAAGACCTTATTGATATTTTCTATTGCCTCTTCGTTGATCCTTGTGCTCTGGGAAACATGACGCATCAGTGCTTCCCTTTTTACGTTTCTATAGGGACCAATTTCGGCAAAGACCTTGGGCCTGAACTCTGATCGTATGAGAGAATTCACTACGGCAAATGAAAGGATTGGTTTTTTTCTGAAGGTTGCGAGGACGATATTATGAACTGCACGGTGGTCATTGTGGCTGTCGGCCAGGGTGTGGGTAAAGACGATGTCAGGGTCCACTTTGCGGTTTTCCAGCACCTCCCTCAACTGTGCGACAGTCTCTCCTGTTGCCTCCAGGCGTGCATCAGGTAGATCGAGCAGGATGACCCTATCCGGTTTAATCCCGAGGGTATGGGCAGCGTTTTGTGCCTCCATCTTTCTCGCTTGCGCTACGGCAATATCAGATTCGCTGGTGAGGACGCAATACCATACGTCCCAGCCTGAACCGGCAAGTTTGGCTACGGTACCGCCTGCACCGATCTCAATGTCGTCAGGGTGTGCCCCGACAAAAAGAGCAACCGGTACTGATGCCGGATTGATTTCAGGTTTATTCATATATAATATCCACGTTGCCCAGGTAATCGGACAGGTAAGTCAGGGCCTTTTTTATCGCAATTACGTCATCGCTCTTTGCTGCCTCTTCAAGGGTTTTTCCGATTTCAGTGATCGTATCGAATCCGTAACCCCCACCGCTTCCCTTCATGCTGTGGCCAAGAAACCTTATTGTTTCCAGTTCATCTCTTTCGAGCGCCTCCTCTATGGTCTTTATGTCTCTGTACCTGTTTTCAAGATACCCCGGTATCAGATCTTCAAGGTCTTTATCAACCTTAACAATGTATTTCTCCCGGGTGCTCGCATGGCCTTCTTCCATGGCGCTGTCAGCCTTTTCGTTTTTCAGGGATTCCCCGGTGTATTGTATGATCATGGTTAACAGATCCTGCTTCTTGATGGGTTTTGCCAGATGAGCATTGCAGCCTGCGTCATAACTTTTCCGTATCTCTTCTTTCAGCGCATAGGCGGTGAGGGCAATGACAGGGGTTTGCTTCCGGTTGTGTATGCTTTCCCATTGCCTGATCTCTTTTGTTGCTGTATAGCCATCCATTACAGGCATCTGGATATCCATAAGAACAATATCATATGTTGAAGCCTTATATTTTTCTACGGCAGCCATCCCATTGTCGGCTATATCGATCGCAAAAGGTGTCTTTTTCAGGAATGACAGTATGAGCAGCCGGTTGTCCTCAGAATCATCTACGAGGAGTATACGCAGGGGTTTTAAAGTTTCACTTTCGGGCGTTATGGTAATTGTGGCAGGGGTTGGCTGTATCTTTCCTTTTTGAAGCTGGAAATCAGCGGTAAAATAGAAGGTGCTCCCAACACCGACAGCACTTGTGACCCATATTCTACCTCCCATGAGCTCAACAAGGCGCTTCGATATTGTCAAGCCGAGCCCTGTCCCTCCATACTTTCTTGTCGTCGAAGAATCGGCCTGTGTGAATTTTTCAAATATCCTGTCAACCTTATCTTCGGGTATACCGATACCTGTATCACGGATTGAAAACCGGAGTATGGTAGTATCTGTATTGCCTTCAACTGTCCGGGCCTCCAGTATGATCTCTCCCTGGTCGGTAAATTTCACAGCATTCCCTATAAGATTCACGATCACCTGCCTGAGCCGGACAGGGTCTCCGATCAAATGAACCGGCACGTCAGGAAGGACGTGGCAAAGAAGCTTAATCCCTTTGTCGTGTGCGCGTATTGCCATGATGGCGCATGTCTTGTCTAACAGCTCCTGAAGGTTAAACCCTGTTGATTCAAGTTCGAGATAGCCCGCTTCAATCTTTGAAATATCGAGGATATCGTTGATTATGTTCAGGAGGTTTTCCCCTGCGTGTATAAGTGTCTCAACGTATCTTTTTTGCTCGTCGTCGAGAGGTGTTTCCAACATCAGTTCAGCCATGCCGACGATGGCATTCATGGGGGTTCGTATCTCATGGCTCATACCTGCGAGGAAGTCGCTCTTGGCCTGGTTTGCGCTTTCAGCCGTTTCTTTTGCCTTTTGAAGTTCTTCTTCGGCCTTTTTCCGTTCCGTTATGTCCCGCAGTATACCCGTAAAGATACGTCTGTCACCCAGGTCCGCTTCGCTCACAGACAGTTCGATAGGGAAAGTAGCACCGTCCTTGCGACGGCCAAGGACCTCCCGCGCTGCGCCAAGCACCCTGGACCTGCCGCTTTTGAGATATGCCTGTACGTACTGATCGTGCCCGTTTTTGTGAGGCTCAGGCATGAGGGTGCTCACATTACGGCCTATCACCTCATTCGCCTTATAGCCGAACAGCTTTTCGGCTGCCTGATTGAAGCTTTCAATGATACCTTCCTCATCGATTGTAATGATACCATCGACAGTCGTATTCACGATGGAACTGATCCTCGCCTCCCTTTCCTTGAGGTCTTCCAGGATCGTCTTCAATGATGCCTCCCGGTCACGCAGTCTTTTCAGCATCTCGTTAAATGAAAACGCAAGGGCACCGATCTCGCCCCCCGTTTCCACACTGACAGACTGGAGGTGTTCCTCTGTCCTTCCTACTGCCTCTGCCTGTGAGGCAAGCTCGGAAAGCGGTGACAGGTTCCTTCTCATAACAATAAGGATAATTAATATAGACAAAAAGATACCGAGTGCCGTGTAGCCTGCCATGTACCATCGTTCCCTGATGATAGGTCCATAGGCTTCCTTAATGGGATAACTGGCCGCCAGTATCCAGTCAGTATTCTGGAACCGTTTAAATGTCCCGATAACATGCAGACCCCTTGAGGTCACCGTCTCGCCGGAACCTTCAAACCACTCATTGATTGCCCTGTCAAACAACCTGTTTACACCGGGAGGTACGTCATTCTGCAGGATCCTTTTTGTGTCCGGGTGAACAATTATGGTTCGATCCGTATTGTACAGATACATGTATCCTGTTTTCCCTATCCTTACCTTTGCAATACCTCCGAGTGTAGTATCTTTGGTAAGGGAAACGGCGCCGCCAAGGACTGCGACTATCTCACCCTTTTTATTGAATATGGGCGCAGTGAACATCACTACCGGGTCATAAGGCGGTTTTATTGACCGGTATGGTTTTGAGATGTAGGGCAGTCGCGTTTTCATCGTGTGCCGAAGGTATTCCCTGTGTGAGAAGTCTTTCCCGTAACGCTCCGGGGAGTAGGGGACCTCACCTATGACCCTGCCGGCCTTCGAATAAAGAAGTATGCCGTTGTCAAAGTACGTTTTTATGAAAAATCTTGATTCAACAACCTTTTCGAGGTGTTTCTGCATGGCATAATAGTTGTTGAGGCCATCAAGTGGAATGACCTTTGATACGTCGATAAGTATCTTTTGTGCTTCCCGTATCTGCCTATCTATATCGCCTGCTATCTTTGCAACGAGCTCAAACTGTTGTTCTGCTATGGTCCTTTTATAGTGTTCCTCGAAGTTATTTTCAAACATGAGGGCGCCACAGGCAAAGATCACCAGAAAGAGGACCGAAACAACAGTTGCCATCTTTGTTTTGAGACTAAATCCGCGCATTCCCGTACCTTATTCCTTACTCCTTCAGGAAACGTTTAATCCAGGTGTGGGGCAATAACGTCCCTGGTTTTATAAACGATACGTAGCCCCTGTCGCCGTTACTGTTGATG
The DNA here is from genome assembly GCA_028713955.1 of Syntrophorhabdaceae bacterium. Classification (NCBI taxonomy): domain Bacteria; kingdom Pseudomonadati; phylum Thermodesulfobacteriota; class Syntrophorhabdia; order Syntrophorhabdales; family Syntrophorhabdaceae; species Syntrophorhabdaceae bacterium. Next base: position 2,921 of record JAQTNJ010000116.1, on the reverse strand, counting down.
CGCCAGTCGAGCTCTTTGTTTGACTGGAACCAGACGACACCCTGTATCCCCAGGCTTCCCGATACATTCATAGCATCCCGTATCCATTCTGTTTTGTTGCCGCCATAGCCGACGGTGGCAGTTTCAAAGACAATGAGGGGTTTTGATGGGGCATGGGCGGTTAACTCCCTGCATGCCAATTCGAATATCTCCCTGAAGGTCTTCCAGCGGCTCTCCCAGCCATGTCTTTCCTTCTTCTGTGTTGTTCCCCAGTTGTAACCGTCAACACCGAGTATGTCAACATAATCATCACCGGGGTAATAATTACTCAACAGGTTCCATGAAGCGGAAGGATCGTGGGAGGTATTTGGCACTGACTCGGTATTCGGACAGAATACCCATATTACGTTATGCGCGCCGGCCTTTTTAAAAAGTGTGACTACGTACCGGAACATCTGTATGTATATCCCGGGGCTCTGCGGTCCGTAATCGGTTTCTTCAGTCCCCCAGTGGTATCTTTTGAGATTCATTTCGTGTGCAAAGCGTATCATAAAAGGTTTGCCCCATAAACGGGCCCTATCGGCGAATCCCTTGATATACGGATCGTATTGGCCGCTCAATAGTCGCGCATATGAGATCATGATCTCTTTACCGTCCTGGTGGTACATCGGCTCCCAGGTGACACATGGTATGGCGCCGCTATTCCATATTGCATCAAGGCTCGCCCGGGGAAAGTCTCCTGAATCAGCATTCCCGGATGGCGGCCACTGGAGAAAAAATACAACTATATCCGGCTTTAATCCTGTTTCTGACTTTGTCTCTATGAGTTTTTCCCTGGTTACGGGGTAGCCATCCAGGGCAAATCCCCACATGAATTGTCCTTGTGGCGCTGCCTTGCCGGGAGTAAACGCAAACAATATGGATGCGATAAGAATGAGAAAGCGGCAGATCAGGGGATATTTTGATTTCCTATTATCCATTGTTCGATTCTTCAGGTTTATTAAAATAGAGGACAGAGAAAAGGATACCCGCATGGTATAGACACCAGAACGTATTCACCAAAATACCGCCTGCAGGTTCCTGTTCATAGATAAACCTGTTAATACCCCATACGACTGCAGCAAAACACAACATTGCCATGACGAGCTGCGGCCAGAGAGCTCTCAGGGGTAATGCCTTGCTGACACCTTTCGGTGTTATGCCGAATGTACCCTTTATGCCGGCAAGCGCCAGAATGGATGCCTTGATATATACCGGGAAGGTGATAAAGGTGAGGAGCTGCCCCGTGAGAAGGTCCCTGATATGATAATTGCGTTGCTTCAGCGTCCAGTAAAAGGTCGTCAAGGTTATCACCACGTAGGGAATAAAGATTAAAAAATAAAACTCAGGTCTTGCAAAGTACGTGGGGATATTTAAAAAGATGTATATAACGGGGCATATCATCATAAATAAAAATACAAAACCGATGAAGTACCATGTGCTTGAGAGAAAATATTCCCACCATTGTAATTTTGTGAGACCCCGGGGCCTCCTGAGAAAGGTAGACAGAACCTTGGTGAATAGGCCGATGGTTCCGAGAGACCACCTGAACTGTTGCTTGAAATAACCTCCTAAGTCTTCCGGCCCTATCTGGAATGTCCGCACCCTGTTGATATACGTGGTACTCCATTTTTTCAGATGAAACTGGAGGGACGTGGCAAAATCTTCGGTAACCGATGTTTCATCAAAGCCGCCGACATCGTTAAGGGCTTCTCTCCTGAAGAGCACGTTGGTGCCGCAGCAAAAGGTAGAATCTTTCGAAGACTTCCCTTCGCAGATGTATTCGTAAAAGACCGCCTGCTGCAATCCCGCAGCCCTTGCTATGCGGTTAAATTCGAAGTTTATGTAATACTGCGGCGTCTGGACAAACGCGAGCTTAGTGTTGTTCTCCATGATCGCCACAAGCGGTTCAATAAAATCAGGGAACGGGTTCGAGTCCGCATCGAAGACGAGCATGTATTTCTCTATTTCCTGTTTTGTTTTTCCTGAATAGTGATAGAATCGGAATCCATCCTTCTCTTTGCCATCGAGGAATTCAAGGAAGTCGTTGATGATGCCCGCCTTTGCGCCATGCCATTTTCTGCGGAAGAGGTCGACGCCGATATGCCGGCAGAGATCTTCCACGGCTTTTTTATAGGCTTCCATCTTTTCGGGGGTGTCCCATTTGATGTCGTATCTCGTATCGTCAAGGAAGTAGATGTATTTGTTGGGATAGGAGATATTATAAAAGGTAACAAGCGAATTCTCCACGACGTCAAGAGGTTCCTTGTATGAAGGCATGACTATAGCGACGGGCGGATAAGAGCTCAATTTTGGTATCTGGTCTTCTCTGACAGTGAAGCTCTTGCGACGCCATATGACGCTGAAGATCTCGAAAAAATATCCTATACCGTGCGTCAAAATGAATAATTCAGCGATGAGGAGAAAAAGCGCAAGCACCTTTTCATACCACGCGTAATCGGTAATGAGAAAGAGCAGGATACGCACGATCAGGTAGATAGTCGCGAAGATGATAGCGAGGATCGGTATGGCTGTAATAAAAAATATCTTGAAGGAAGAGGTCTTTGGATTATCGTTATTCATCTTAAAATTGATATTTTATTATTGCCCACAGGCCAGTTGCATTCCATTGCGGCGACGTGTGCCACATGCCTTTTATCGAAGCAGTCCAATGGTCATTGAACTCATGATGCAGTTCACCTTCAAGTTTTGCCGATGGGTTGTTCTCCGAATCAGCGCCGAAAGAGACCTTGATGCTGTAAAAACGTAATTCGTTGCCGCAGAAAAATAGTTTCGAGTAATCATGATACCACTCGAATGTTATGCCTGTGGCAGTATAATTTTTAGGAGTCCAGTATGGATGGGTGATGTCAACGAGGTCGGCCCCGTTATATGTATAGACA
>JAQTNJ010000115.1 GCA_028713955.1 Syntrophorhabdaceae bacterium | reverse complement strand
TGTACCAATCACTCCATACGAAGATTATCGGCCCTTATGGTGAGAAGATCGAGGTCCAGATAAGGACCCATGAGATGCACAAGATTGCCGAGGAAGGCATCGCCGCTCATTGGAAGTACAAAGAGGGGAAGGTATTCGATGCAAAAGAGGACAAGATATTTGCCTGGTTACGAAGGATCATAGAGTGGCAGCATGAATTGAAAGACAACAAGGAGTTCATGGAGATATTCAAGATCGACCTCTTTTCAGATGAGGTCTACGTATTCACACCCAAGGGAGATGTGAGAGACCTGCCAAAAGGAGCTACCCCGATAGATTTTGCCTATGCCATTCATTCTGATCTGGGGCATCGATGCGTCGGCGCAAAGGTAAACGGGAAGCTTGTCCCCCTTCGCTATGTTTTAAAAAGCGGTGACATCGTTGAGATACAGACAAACCCCTCTCACAAACCAAGCAAGGACTGGCTGAATTTTGTCGTTACCTCCAAGGCAAAGACAAAGATCAGGCAATGGATAAAGACCGAACAGAGGGAGCAAAGTATCGAGCTTGGTAAGGCCTTGCTCGATAAAGAACTGACCAAGCATGACAAAAACCTCGCAAAACTTCTCAAGTCAGGAGAGTTGCAGACCATTTCGAAAGAATTCAGTTTTGAGACTGTTGAGGATCTCTTCGCAAGCGTGGGCTATGGGCTATATACGCCGCTACAGGTCCTGGGTAAGACTATTCCGGAAAGCGAAAAACCGAGCAAACTGAAGACGCTTATAAGCAGCTTCAAAAAAGGCCGGGACAGCTCCATCAAGGTTCAGGGCATCGACGGACTGGTAGTAAGATTTGCAAAATGCTGCAACCCCATCCCCGGAGACAAGATCTTCGGTTTCATTACGAGGGGCCGGGGGTTGACGATACACGTGGCAGACTGTTCCAATGTCCACACCTATGACGAACAAAGAAAGGTTGAGGTCTCATGGCAACTGAACAAAGATACTACCTATCCTGTACGATTAAAGATTATCGGAAGCGACAGGAAAGGGCTCCTGTCCGATATAAGCTCCGTTATGGCCTCCAACAAGGCAAATATAATCAGCGCCCAGGCGATGACCTACCCTGACAGATCAGCTGCAGGCATGTATGAAATTGAGATCAGCCATATGTCGCAATTACAGAAGATCATCAAATCAATCCAGAAGATAAAAGGCGTAAGATCAGTGGAAAGGATCCGCGGAACGATATAGCAGTAAGCGATCAGCTTTCAGCCATCAGCCATCAACTGATATCGTGAAAAGTGAAAAGTAATAGGTGGTAAGGTAATAGGTATCGGGTGATAGGCCATTGCGAGCCCGCAGGACGTAGCGTTTTGTCATTGCGAGCGAAGCGTGGCAATCTCATTGATAGATATCTGTCGTGAGCTCTCTTTTTAAGGGGAGAGTTGGGGGGAGGAATCCTTTCTGTCAGATTGCCTTCTGAAAATTACCCTTTTTTATACATTTGGTACAGATCTTTGCCTTTTTAGTGGTCCCGTCTTTAACGATCCTGACGGTTTGTAAATTGGGCAACCACTCCCGTCTGGTCTTGTTGTTTGCGTGGCTCACATTGTGGCCAACCTGTTTACCTTTACCACATATCTCACAAACCCTTGCCATGAATGCCTCCAATAATGTATTGCTATTACCACATACAGTCTATATCAGGGATATGCATTTTACCCATTTCGTCGTTTGAATGTCAATACATTTCAACTATATACCCGCAAACCGGCACGCTTCAAAGAAATTCAGGGCGCCTTTACAAAACCCTGGGGAACGTTCAGGAAGACCAATGAAGTTGACGTCTTAGAGAACGCTTTTATCAGTATCGGATAGATGCCTATGGATACTGGGTGTGCCCGGGGAACAAACCCTCATATATAAAAGGAATTAAAGTGGTAATTTTTTTTAATAACTATTGGATACATTAGGTTTTTCCTGCTGCATTCTCAACAGGCAAAATTCAATAAAAGATCGGGAACTCAAACAGTTGGGAGCGTCATTCTACAACTTTTCAACAGCTATTGCACAATTTATGTGGAAAACCAAGGACAGCCCATGAAAGGCCGTATATCGTAGTTCGTATATAGTGAACCGTAAAAGAAGCCACAAAGAGGCAGTGTAATAGTAGATAGCCGTTAGCAGTCGGCATACAGCCGTCAGCGTCGATTATCGATAATCGAGTATCGAGTTTGCCATGAGCTGATAGCCGAAGAAGTCGCCAGTATCCGGCGACCAGTGACGAGTATCCAGCGGCCACTCTCTGCCCTCAGCTCTCTGCTCTCCGCTGCATTTCTCGCCTAACGATTTACGGGTATATTAATAAACCGTGCCTGTGTTCCGGTCTTAATGCCGCATTGTTTTGCCCTGCCGGCCTTTACTTCAAGGACATATCTGGCAGGATAGAGCGAACTGATCGTTGTTTCGTCCATAGGTCGCGCTGAGTGGAAAACGCTGACGACCTTGCGCTTTGAATTCAGAAAGATCAGATCAAGAGAGATAAGGGTATTTTTCATCCAGAAATATCGCACCTCATCTCTATTCGACAGAAAAAGCATACCGCCATTATCCGGAAGCTTTTCCCTGAACATCAGGCCCCTTTCCTGTTCCTCGGGAGTAAGCGCAAGCTCGACGTTGAAGCCGCATGTCCTTTGCCCCTCTGCATTATAAAAGGTTACCTGTCTCTCTCCGCCATGCGCAGCAAAGAAATACCCCGACATGACAACACATGCAATAATGAGCGCGAGTAATGCCGGGAAGGAAAAAAAGATGTTCCCGTTCAGGCGTTCGTCGCTCTGCAATCTGCAATCTGCAATCTGCAATCTTTTCTTATTTTCTGTGCTCATTGCGTTGACGGATAAATTCTATAACACCTGGCAATATAGATATGACGATTATTGCGGAGATTACGATGGTAAAGTTCTGCTTGACAATTGGTATATTCCCGAAAAAGTATCCTGCAAAAACACAGGCTGCAATCCAGGCAATACCACCGATAACATTATAACTGATAAAGCGCAGATACGTCATGCTCCCGATCCCGGCGACAAAAGGGGCAAAGGTCCTGATGATAGGTACAAACCGCGCTATAATGATCGTTTTACCGCCGTATTTTTCATAAAACTGGTGGGTGCGGTCCAGATATTCCTTATTTAAAAAACGGACATTTTCTTTATGGAATATCCTGGGACCCATATAATCTCCTATCCAGTAGTTCGCCGTATCCCCCAGGATAGCGGCAATGGAAAGGAGGATAAACAGCCACATTACGTCCAGGTCTCCCTTCGCGGCAAATGTGCCCGCAGCGAAAAGAAGGGAATCGCCCGGCAAAAGCGGGGTCACAACAAGGCCGGTTTCACAGAAGATGATGAGAAAGAGTATCAGATAGGTCCAGGTACCATAGGCCTGGATAATTGCGCTCATGTGCACGTCGATGTGTATAACAAAATCAAAAACAGTTTTTAAGAAATCCACCTGCTCTCCTCACAAAGGGTCTGATATCAGGCTGTATACTACAATGATACGGGGGCTCACAGCAAGAAGAATCAGGTTAAGGTTGAGGTTGAGGAAAACCGGAGTTTGCTTAACCTTAGCCTTAACCTCAGCCTGCTGTTTGCTGATCGCTGATAGCTGACTGCTGATAGCTCTTAGCCGGCAAGCCTACAGGGGGGAGCAGGCAACATATGCTTTATAAAAAATGCAGATTGGAAAGTTTTCCTGTAAACTGGTATGATGTTGTCCTTACTATGGAACTATCAGAAAATGAATTGATAAGGAAGCTAAGAAGGTTCGGCAGGAAGTCGGGCTCTATCGTGCGCGGTATCGGTGATGACGGGGCCGTTGTGGACCTTAAACAGGGACAATACGTGTTTGTTCAGGATGCCCTCGTAGAGCATGTCCATTTTGAATTCTCCTTTGCAGACCCCTTCGATGTCGGGAAAAAGGCCATATACGTCAATGTATCCGACATCCTTTCCATGGGGGCAGAACCGCTTTATTTTCTTGTTACCATAGGCATGCCGGAAAGATTTTCATACAGAGACGTTCAGATCCTCTATAAGGGCCTTGACAGGGCGGCCCGGGAGTTCCATGTGTACCTCCTCGGAGGCGATACGGTGTCAACCAAAGGGGATTTTTTCATCGATATCTCCATGGTGGGTAAGGTAATTGGCAAGAAATACTTTGGCAGGAATAAAGCGAGGCAAGGCGACCTCATCGGGGTGACGGGATATCTCGGCGAGAGCGCTTACGGGTTGCACCTCCTGCAAAATGGTTCAGCGGCAAAACCTCCAAACCGATACATAAAGAGGTATCAGAGTCCAAGACCGCCCTATGACGTATGGAAGGAATTGGTAAAAAGTGGTATAACTGAGGCTATGATGGATATCAGCGACGGCCTTATCATTGACCTCGAAAGGATGATGGCCGAGAGCAAGGCGGGCGCGCATCTTTATCTCGAAGATATCCCCATACCGCCTGTCCTGAAAAGACAGGGGCTCCAGACGCTCGCCCTTTCCGGCGGGGAAGATTACCAGCTCCTTTTCACATTCCCCCGGAATAAGGCCTCTGTGGTAGAAAAGATTCGTGAAAAAGGTTTTGCAATCTCCGTCATCGGAGAGGTCGTCAGGCAACGGGGGGTCAGACTCTTTGATGGCGACAGGGAGATAAGGCTCACTACAAAAGGCTACGAACATTTCGGAACCACGCAATGAACAAAGAGACCTTTGTCAAAGACATTACTCAGGACCATGCGAGGATCAATGATTATTTCATTGTCATTAAAAAGGGTATTTACTCCACCAGGAACAACAAGAAATTTATCGGTCTGAGCTTGCGGGACAGGACCGGCTCGATCGAAGCAAAGATCTGGGATGAAAGGGTCGATCGCTTAAAAACCCGCTTTGAAGAAAACGACCTCGTTTATGTGGAGTCAAGGGTAGAATCCTATCAGGGCAAACTGCAGTTAATAGTAGAAAATGTAGAGAAAGAAGAGACCTTGCTGCCGGAACTTATCCGGGAGTTTTTTCCTGTCAGTGAGCGTTCTGATACTGAGTTGCGCAAAAACTATGAGGGTCTTGTAAAAGAGATCCGTGACCCTCATATACAATCCCTCTTTGATGCGCTCAACAGGAGGGAAGACATATTAAAAAGATTCTTTCTCTTCCCCGCATCGATCGGTGTTCATCATACATATATCGGGGGGCTTATTGAACATTCTCTATCAGTGGCTGAGATGGGCAGGAAGATCGTTGATCGTGTCGGGGGAGATGTTGATCTGGTTACAGCAGGGTGTCTGCTCCACGATATCGGCAAGATCGAAGAGATGACGATCAGGGGTGGTTTTAAATATTCAGACAGAGGAAGGCTCCTCGGGCATATTACCCTCGGTGTCATGATATTCGAGGAACTGATCAAGGACATCCCCGGCTTTCCCGATACTATCGCCGATATCCTTTCCCATATCATTATAAGCCATCACGGGGTTGAGGAATGGGGCTCTCCCAGGAAACCTATGTGCATTGAGGCTATTGTGGTACATTATCTGGACAACCTCGACGCGAAGGTCATGGGTGTAAAGGAACATATGAAAGAAAACATGGAAGACGAGAAATGGACGGAATACCACCGGCTCTACGAATCAAAGTTTTATAAAACACCGGACAATGGATGATGGAGATTAGAAGGGTTTTTGTCGACAAACTGAAGATGAAAAACGGCATGGCACTCCTCACCGGACCAATGCATAAATATATCGTCAGCGTCCTGCGAAAGGCAAACGGCGACCGGATCGACCTCATCGACGGCAAGGGATACCTCTACCGGTGCGTGATTAACAGCATCAAAAGCAAGGAACTCTATTTGCAGGTCCTTGATGTTGTTCATCGTCCTGAGGATAAAAGACCAAAGGTCACACTCTGTGTCAGCCCCATTAAAGGACCCAGGATGGACTGGCTTATCGAAAAGGCAACGGAACTGGGTGTTGAAAGGATCCTCCCCACGATCTTTAAAAGGACGCTCGTCAAATTCGATGAGAAGGAAAAAGGCAAATATGAACGCTGGAAGAGGATTACCATTGAGGCCTCCCGTCAATCAGGCAGATTCACCATCCCTGAAGTGATTGAACCGACACCGCTTCGGGGTATCTTGTCATGGGTTGAGAACATCAAGACCCGTTGGGCCCTCTATGAAAAAGAGAAGCACGCCACAATGAAAGACGTCTTCTCCTCCGGGGTGGGAGGAGAGATATGCGTAGTGATAGGCCCTGAAGGCGGCATTGACGAACTCGAAGTGGCATGGCTGAAAGAAAATGGTTTCGTAACCTGTACCCTGGGTGAAAATATCTTCAGGACCGAAACAACCCCGCTGATTGTACTGTCTGTCATTCTCTACGAATACAGCAAGAAATGACGGGGAAGAACAAGGGAGGGATTATGGGACAGCATGGCAAGGTAGGATGCGGTTGCCTCATCTTTATACTCATTGTATGTATGGTCATTGCCGGCATCTTTATACATCCCCTTACATTGAAGATGATCGGGAAACAGTTCAGGTATGAGGACAAGGTCGTCCAGGCAGATATTATATTTGTGCCGAGGTTCATTGAGGACAGGAATGGGGAACTATATACAGAATCTTTCAGGGATTACTGGGCAGGGAACGGTAAGGCGATCTTCGTGGAAGAAGACAAGATATTCGGCGTCAGTCTTACCGAGCTTATTCAGAAGATGGCAAAGGGGAGAGGCATCAAGGAAAGCGTTGTAAAGGGTCTTGAGGCAGAGGGCGGAGAAGTCCTCAGGGCTGCAAAGATAAAGGAAAAATTTGCGGGAATGGGGTACAAAAAGATTATTATCATCGTGCCGGAATATGCTTCACGGCGATTCCACCTCCTTTATAATTCATCACAAGGGGACGCGAAGGTTGTATACATGATAAAACCCGTGACTGTTACATATTTTACGATGGACAGATGGTGGAAAGAAGGCACCTCAAGGTTTATCGTGATGAAGGAATTTTACAACATGGGGTTTTATTATCTTGCACGGTTTAAATACGGAGAGTCAAAATAGCAGATCTCTATACTCCATATATTCCGGTGTGTCATGGATGAACGAATTGCCTGCATAGCTCTTTCAAGGATAAGGAGTCTCGACAACATTCAAAAACGGAAGATAGCCGATGGATGTGAGGAGCTGGGCCCTCTCTTTGAAGGAAAAACAAGATATTACAATAACGATCTAACAGCACCCATATCGTCGTTCACGGATTGGAAAGGAATAGCGAGTGATCTTAAAGTGCTTGAAGAAATGGGAGCCGCCGTGCTCACCATTAAAGACAAGGAGTATCCGCAGTTGTTAAGGAACATTCCCGATGCCCCGATAGTCCTCTACAAGAAAGGTCCCCTCCCCCTGGGAACAGATACGCTGGCGATAGTGGGTTCAAGGAGGGCAAGCTTCGAAGGGATGAACCTTGCTGAAAAGATAGCGCAGACCCTCTCCTCCGTCGGCATCACTATCGTAAGCGGCCTTGCCCGGGGTGTTGATTCTGCAGCCCACAAAGGGGCTTTAAAGGGCGAAGGAAAAACGATCGGCGTTCTCGGTTGCGGCATTGACATATGTTATCCGCCGGAAAACAAAAAGCTCATGGAAAGAATGGGTGATGAGGCTGTGGTTCTGACTGAATATATGCCCGGAGAGCAACCACTTCAGTTTCATTTTCCGGAACGGAACAGGATCATCGCGGGGCTCGCAAAAGGTATCCTTGTCATAGAGGCCTCACAGAAAAGCGGCTCTTTGATTACCGCCCGGCTTGGCCTTGAATATAGCAGGGAGGTAATGGCAATTCCGGGAAGCGTCTTCAGCGAGGAGTACCGCGGAGCGAATAAACTCATCAAAGAAGGTGCGAAACTCGTTGACGGCATCGAGGATATTGTAACGACCTGTTTCCCCGGAGTCAGTTTTGTTAAAAAAGAAAATGTTGAGCTTGACGGCAATGAGAAGTATATATATGCTCTTGTTGGTTTCCAGAGAACCCATATCGATGAAGTTATCGAGAAAAGCAAAATGGAAGCAAAACAGGTCATGGCAGTATTGACAAGGCTTGAAATGAAAGAGACTATCAGGCAGTTGCATGGAGGATTCTATATAAAGACAGCTCATAGATCATAGCTCATGGTTTATTTTTAAAGATTTTGCTATGAGCTGACGGCTATGGCTATCAGCCATGTTGGGAGAATAGGAATGGGTAAATCATTATTAGTTGTTGAGTCACCGACAAAGGTGAAGACACTCTCGAAATTCCTTGGAAAAGACTATGTCATCAAGGCAACTGTCGGCCACATCAAAGATCTGCCGAAAAGCAAGCTCGGTGTCGATATTGATAAGGACTTTGCGCCGCAATTTCTTGTCCTGAAAGGAAAATCGAAGATCGTTAATGAGATCAAAAAGATAGGCAAAGAGGCCGACAGGATATATATCGGCTCTGACCCGGACAGGGAAGGCGAGGCCATCGCGTTCCACGTGGCAGAGGTTATCGGCAAGGACAAAGAGATTGAGAGGGTCCTGTTTCATGAGATCACCAAAAAGGGTGTCCTCGATGCTATGCAAAACCCCACCAGGCTCGATGAAGCAAAATATAATGCCCAGAAGGCCAGGCGAATCCTCGACAGGCTTGTCGGTTATAAAATAAGTCCCCTTCTATGGGAGAAGGTCAGTTACGGACTCTCTGCAGGGAGGGTGCAGTCCGTAGCGCTGCGACTCGTCTGCGACAGGGAAGAAGAGATTGATGCCTTTGTAAAAGAGGAATACTGGGTCATCGATGTTGAGCTTGAGTTGCCGTCAGGTGAACGTTTTACCGCTACCCTCGAAAAGAAGAACAATAAGAAGTTGAGGATACCTTCTGAAGAAGAGGCAAAGAATATCAGGGACGCGCTGCAGGGCAAGGAGTTTATTATAGACAGAATCGAGGAAAAGGAAAAAAACGTTTTCCCGCAGCCGCCCTTTATTACAAGCAGGATGCAGCAGGAGGCGTCGCGGAGACTGCGCTTCTCACCGAAGAAGACCATGATGCTGGCGCAAAAACTCTATGAAGGGATCGATGTCGGCGAGGAAGGCCCGACGGGTCTTATCACATATATGAGGACGGACTCCGTGCGGATCTCCAGTGAAGCGGCCTTCGCGGCGAGGCATTACATAGAAGGGAGCTTTGGCAAGACATACCTGCCGGCTAAACCGCATTTTTTTAAAAACAGGAAGAGCGCCCAGGACGCGCACGAAGCGATACGTCCAACGCTCGTCCATCTAACCCCCGACAGGGTAAAACCGTACCTCGACAAGGACCTCTTTTCGCTCTATGACCTGATATGGAAGAGATTCGTTGCCTCACAAATGGAACAGGAAAGATTAAAGACAAAGACCATCGATATAAAGGTCGCTGATTTTACATTCGTCGCTCGCGGTTCCGAGGTCCTCTTTGACGGGTTCACAAGGATCTATGAAGAGGAAGGCGACGATAACGGGGAAGAGAAGAAAAGGCTTCCGGAGATGAAGGAGGGCCAGGGGCTCTCTCTTATTGATATACTGCCGGAGCAGCGTTTCACAAGTCCGCCGTCACGGTATACCGAGGCCTCTCTGATACGGACCCTCGAAATGAAGGGGATCGGACGCCCCTCGACGTATGCAACGATCGTCACG
>JAQTNJ010000114.1 GCA_028713955.1 Syntrophorhabdaceae bacterium | reverse complement strand
GGGAGGTTGAATGATTCTTTTTGTCATTGTCGGGATGCCTGCATCCGGTAAAAACATTGCCAGAAGCTACGCTGAATCAAAACAAATCCCATATTTTGCTACCGGCGACGTGGTCCGCGAAGAAGTGAAAAAACAGGGACTGGAACCGAACGCGGAAAATACCGCTATGGTCTCAACGCGATTACGGGGCACCGACGGTATGGGCGTTACGCGATTGGTCCTCTCCCGCGTGATAGAATCAAAAAACAACCTTGTCTTTATGGAGGGCATACGCTCGTTGCAGGAAGTAGCGCTTCTCAGGGAAAGGGTCGAATGTGTGGTGGTCGCCTTCGTGGCGCCACGGAAACTGAGATTGGAAAGGATCATGTCGCGGGGAAGATCGGACGATTCAGCCGATGCCTTTGACGACAGAGATATGAGGGAGATCGCGTACGGGGTTGCCGTACCGGTTGCCCTGGCCGACGGTTACATCCTGAACACCCGCAGTATGGAAGACGCTATGAATGACCTCAACAACATCGTAAAGAATTATGTATGAAAAAGATCTTCCTTGCCACCTGCATCATCGCGGCCTTACTCTTTTTCTCTAACATACAATCAAGAGACTTCTGGGCCCCTGATGAAGGGGATTTCGCACAGATCACAAAGGAGCTTGACAACAACCTGATCGTTCCGCACTTAAACGGCAAACCATATGGCGAAAAACCCCCTCTCTTCTATTACCTGAACTACCTGTCGGCAAAGATCTTCACCCCCCTCAGGGATGAAGCATCGATGCGCATCCCGACCGCGTTGTCTGCCTTACTGGCAGCCCTTCTCCTCCTTTATGTTGCCTTCAGGTCTTTTGGGGAGAAGGAGGCGCTTCTCGCGACGCTCATCCTCATAAGTTCTCCCCTTTACTACTGGCAGGCACGGTACCTGCAGGTCGATATGGTCTTTGCCGCCTTTGTCTCATCAAGTCTTCTATGTTTCTTCCGGTTTTACCATCAAGGGGAAAAATCCCTGTACATCCTTTTTTATGTCCTCGCCGGGCTCGCCTTTATGACCAAGGGGCCTCTGGCCGTCATCCTCATATTTCCCGTTGTTCTCATATACTGCTGGTCGCAAAGCGATCTTCATATCTTTAAAAGGAAAGAGACCGCTATCGGTATATGTATCTTTCTGCTGATAATCGTGCCGTGGTATTTGCTGGTCTATATGAAGGAAGGGTTCCCCTACCTCCAGGAGAACATCATCCGTCAGAACCTCACGCGGTTCTTTGACGCATGGAGCCACAAGCGACCCGTATATTACTATTTCACGACCCTTCCCTTAGATTTCTTTCCCTGGAGCCTTTTTCTCCCCATGGGCATCTACCTTGCCGCAAAGGGCTGGAAAGATGACCGCGGAATGCGTTTCTTCCTTATCTGGTTTCTATGGATGTTCCTGTTCTTTTCGCTTTCGTCAGGAAAGATCAGCAAGTATATGATCCCTCTTCTGCCTGCCATGGCGCTGATGACCGCCCGGGCATTCACGACGGAACATAAAAAATATGTTTTTTACGTATCCGCGCTGCTCGCAACGGTCTTCCTTGCCCTTGGCATCATCCTTATCACCGTCAAAACAGAGATGTACAGGGAATTCCGTCCTGAGAGGATCTCTATCGGCATCCTGTCCCTGCTCGTTTCAATAGGAATTGCATGGTCTGCTTTGCTGAAAAGGACAGAGGCGGCTGCCTGCATTCTCTTCATCTTCCTCGCAACAACCTACATGGCAGCCAACATATGGATCTACAACAAACTGAACTACTATAAATCGCCGAGGCCTTTTTGCGAAAAGGTACGGGATCATCTGCAAAAGGATACACGGTGGGTCTATTATGGCAGCATGAGGGGCGTTTACGTATACTATATAGGGAGGCAGGCTATCCATATCGATGAGCACAGGACTGAGGAATTGCAACAGTTAAGGCAGCGGTTCGATGAATTCTATCTGGTAACCCGCAAGCGGGACATCGGCGAGGCGCGCAAGGCCCTGACTGATACCAGTATAGTCCTGGAAGAGAAGATAGGCGACACGGAAATGGTGCTTGCCCGGTATCAAAAACACGGGGGATAATAAAGAGATATTGTGAAGAAGAATAAGCAGATAATACATGTCGCCGCCCTCCTTATCCTCTCCTACATCTTTCTCTTTCACGGTATCGGCGGCTATTCTCTGAAAGAACCTGACGAGGGCAGATACGCGGAGATCCCGCTGGAGATGGTCGAAGGCGGCGACTGGGTGGTCCCGCATCTGGACCATGTGAGATATTTTGAAAAACCACCGTTATTCTACTGGACCGTGGCGGTCTCCTATACAATATTCGGCGTCAACGAATGGTCCTTCCGGTTTCCCAACGCGCTGTCTGCCTTTGCATGCATCATGATCCTCTACTGTGTCCTCCGACGAAGGTTCTCTGAAGAGGTTGCCTTCATATCATCGGTGATCCTCCTGTCGTCATTCGGTTTCTTTGCGATGGCGAGGATAGTTACCCTCGATATGTTCTTCACGCTCTGGCTTTTTTGCGCGCTCATAGCCTTTGCCGGATACTACAAAGAACGGAAGGGACGGTTCCTCTATATTTTCTATGTGGCCCTTGGTCTCGCAACCCTCACAAAGGGTCCTGTCTGCGTGATCCTGGCAGGCATCACTATTGTGATATTTCTCTTCACGGAAGGGAACCTTGCCTTTCTCAGAGACCTCAAGCCCCTCCGGGGCCTCGCGATCTACGCGGTCATCACCCTGCCCTGGATCATCGCCATGGCCCTGAAGGAGAAGGAGTTCCTCTATTTTTTCTTTATAGACCAGCATGTATTGAGGTTTTTTACGGCAAAACACAAGCGGTCGGGGCCCGTCTACTACTTCCTGCCGGTATTGTTTGCCGGACTCCTGCCCTGGTCTGTGCTGATACCGAGGGGCATCGTCAATGCCTGGAGGAACAGCGAACTGAGGCTCTTTGCTATCTGGACCTTCGTGGTCTTTATCTTCTTCAGCCTTTCCGGCTCAAAGCTCCCTCCCTATATCCTCCCGGTCTTCCCTGCCCTTTCGATCATCATCGGTCACCTGATCCATAGCTATTGGGAAGGACGCATAAAACAAAAAACAGAGATAGTGATCTATATCGTGATCTTCGCCGTCTTTGCCCTTTCCGCCCTTCTGCCGTCTATTGCCATCTTCAATACATACATCCACAATGTGTCGGAGGAAGCCCCGGTCATCATGAAGGATCTCAGGAATTTTTCTATCGCCGTCTCCCTCTCTTCCCTTGTCCTCTTCTGTCTCCTGATCGTACGAAGGTTCAACACGTTCCCGGTCATCTTCTACCTCTTTACCTCCTTCTCTCTTGTCCTCGTTCTCGCTATCATCGCGAACATACCCGTTATCGACAGGATGAACACCACAAAAGAACTCTCCGCTATCATCAATCAGAAGAAGACCGGCCAGGACCTCATCGTCAACTATGCGGCCTACGACCAGACGTTGCCCTTTTATACACGGTCAAAGGTGTTAATAGCCTCCTACAAGGGCGAATTGGAGATGGGTTCGCAATATGAAGATGCGAAAGACATCTTCATCAATGACAATGATCTCATTGCCCTTCTCAATTCGGAGAAAGGCGTATTTACGGTACTCAAGAAGAAGAGGCTTGCCCTGTTGCAGGGAAAGGTCTCAAGGCCGTTGACAGTGCTGAAATGTATGAACGAACGTTGCGTTGTATATAATAAATAATTAATAACAGTGGATTAATAATATAATATTGATGTTATTTATTACAAATTGTTATTAACTATTTGTTATTATTAATTATTATGATAATATTACCTGCACTAAAACGGCCTTTTCACCTGATATGTATTTTAATTTTATCAATCTCATTCTATAGTTGCGCATCAACACCACAACACGTTCCCCCTTCTGCCTCCGGTTCCCTGAAAAGGGACCTGACGGAGTTGCTGAAGGAGGATGTTCTGAGATCGAGCCATATCGGTATAGAGATAAAATCCATGGACAGGAACGAGGTCCTCTTTTCATACAACGCCGGCCAGCGCTTCATCCCTGCGTCGGATGTAAAGCTCTTTACCGTTGCT
Source organism: Syntrophorhabdaceae bacterium (assembly GCA_028713955.1). Classification (NCBI taxonomy): domain Bacteria; kingdom Pseudomonadati; phylum Thermodesulfobacteriota; class Syntrophorhabdia; order Syntrophorhabdales; family Syntrophorhabdaceae; species Syntrophorhabdaceae bacterium. Next base: position 5,658 of record JAQTNJ010000114.1, on the reverse strand, counting down.
GCCGGGCTGGCGTACCTCACACCTGATTTTGTCTATGAGACCAGGCTGATGCAGCATGGCGTTGTCGAGTCGGGTGTCCTGAAAGGCGACCTGATAGTCGTCGGCTCCGGCGACCCCACGATCTCAGGGTACTTCCATGATGGCAATCCGACAAAGGTCTTCGAGGATTGGGCGGAAGCCCTGAAACAGTCAGGTATCCGGTCAATAACGGGCAATATCGTCGTCGATAACTCCTTCTTCCGTGCAACTCCCCTCGGGCCGGGCTGGAGCTGGGACGATGAGCTTTTCTGCTATTCGGCCTCGAACGACTCCTTTTCCTTCAACAACAATTGCGTTGCCGTCGTTGTCGCGCCGGGCAATTATGCCGGCGATCCCGTTACCGTACGCGTCGAGCCGGGTTCCGGCAATCTTGTCATCGTAAATAAAGCAAAAACAGGCCATAAGGAAGGCATGGATGACATATCTATCGGAAAAAAACCCTGTACGAATACAATAACCATCTCCGGGGGTCTGCCCATGAACCATCCCGAATACAGGGTAATGGTCTCAGTGGAAAGGCCTGCCTGTTACGGAGGTCTCATCTTCAAAGAAATACTGGCACAAAGAGGCGTCTCCCTTCATGGACGCATAGATTGCGGGCAGCAGGGTGAGGTCTCCCGTGAGGTCAGGGGGACGACCGTGGCAATATACAGGTCACCGGGGCTTTCTGAGATTATCAAGGTCATCAACAAGAGAAGCAGCAATTTTGCTGCCGAACAGCTCTTCCTGACCATAGGGAAGATGCAAAAGGGCGAAGGGAGCCAGACAGCGTCCACAACAGCCATTAAAGAATACATGGAAACAATTGGTATGGACACCGCTGATCTCTCCATTGTCGATGGCTCCGGACTCTCCAGGTACAACCTCGTCACGCCAAAAGGCATCGTGGTGCTGCTTGATTACATGGCGCGGAGCCGATACTTCGGTGTATTCTATGATTCCCTCGCCATAGCAGGCATGGACGGCACCTTGAAGAGAAGGATGCAGTCCCCTCCCCTTCGGGGCAACCTGAGAGGCAAAACAGGCTCGATGAACCACGTCCGGAACCTTTCTGGTTATATGACAACAGGGGGCGGCGAGAGACTGGCCTTTGCAATACTGATAAATAATTTCAGCGCCGATCCTTCATTAATAGAGGATATCATCGAAAGGATCTGTCTCAGACTCGTAAAAGCAGCCGATAATGAATAGTATATCGTATATCGTATTTCGTATATCGTATATCGTAGATAAAAAAACCGTTCGGCGTCGGGGTACCCGCTTGCGGGTCGCCGGTGTTCGGCGAGGAACCCTGTGAGGAGTGAGAGACCAGATACTGGCCGCTGGATACTCGATGCTGGTCGCTCGATACTCGATGATCGATTATCGATAATCGACGCTGACGGCTGTGTGCTGATAGCTGGTCGCTGTTGGCTATCTCACTATTCTTCTTTTCATCAACCGGAAAGGTAAAGGGATCAGGACGAGAAGGGCGATACAGAGCCACAGGATATCGCCCGCTACGCTGGAGACGTCCCCCGCGGCAAAGGACCTGCAGATGTTCGTAAGATGAAAAAGCGGCGTAAAGTAAGCGATATAGGAGACAAAGGGCGGCAGTGCGTCAAGGGGGAAAAAGATGCCCGAGAAGAGGAACATGGGCGTCATGAATAGGGTATAAAAATAGTTCAGAGAATCGATCCCGGGCACAACGGCGACACATGCCATCGATATCTCCGCAAAGATCAGGCCGCTCACGAAGAGAACAGGCAGAAGCGTGATTACCAACGGGGATTCCACAAGACCGAAAACGCTGATCGCCGCAATGATGATGGCGCCGTAAAAAACACTTTTTGTGGCGGCCCATATCAACTCCCCCGCTACAAGGTCATCGATATTGACAGGGGTCGAAAGGATCGCGTCAAAGGTCTTCTGAAAGGTCATCCGCACATAGGTGCCGTACGTGGATTCATACGTCGCGGCAAACATCGAGGACGAGGCAATAATACCGGGGGCGATAAACTGGATATAGGGTTTCCCGTGCACCTCCTTTACAAAGGCCCCGAGTCCGAACCCGAGGGCGACAAGGTAAAGGACGGGCTCAATAAAGTTGAGTGCAATGCTCGACTTGTAAAGTTTCGTGTAGACGGAAAAATGTCTTTGCCAGACCCGCATCGCCCTTTTAATCTTCAAGCAATCTTCCTGTGAGTTTAAGATAGACCTCTTCGAGGTTCCCGCCATGTTTTTCTTTCAGGCGTTCAGGGGAATCGATGGTAATGATCTTGCCCTGATCCATAATAGCCGCCCTGTCGCAGAGCCTGTCGGCCTCCTCCATATAGTGCGTGGTAAGGATCAGCGTCGTGTCCCGCGCCTTCAGATCATTCAGCTTCTTCCACACCACCTGCCTCGTGTGTGGGTCGAGTCCTGTTGTCGGTTCATCGAGGATAAGGAGCTCCGGCCCGTTCAATAAAGCCCTTGCAAGGAGGAGGCTCCTCTTCATCCCTCCCGAAAGGTTCTTTATGCTTACGTTGGCCTTTCCGCTCAACTCGACGTACGAAAGAAGCTCTGTAGCAATAGCCAATGACGTATTCTTCGGGATATCAAAATACCTTGCATAGACAATCAGGTTTTCGATGACAGAGAGCTCGAGGTCGAGGTTCTCCTCCTGGGGCATCACCCCCAGCCGTGATTTTATGAGGCTCGGCTCATCCTTTACGTTGAGGTCAAAGACCTTCACATCACCTGAGGTCGGCTCAATGAAACAATAGAGCACCCGCATGACCGTCGTTTTGCCTGCGCCATTAGGACCAAGGAAACCGAAGCACTCACCCTTTCGGATCTCAAAGTCAACGGAATCGACGGCCCGCAAGCCGTTGAAGTCCTTCGTCAGTCCTTTTGCCGTAACGATATTCATGGAACGATATCATATCATATAATGCAGTATATCGTATATCGTCGTTCGTATATCGTATATCGAAAAACCTGTAAGTCGTAAGGGGAGAACACCTGTGAAAAGTGAAAGGTGAAAAGTGAAAAGGTAAATGTGTCATTGCGAGCGAAGCGCGGCAATCCCATTCAAATGCAGTCGTCAGCAGACAGCACACAGCCGTCAGTATGAAGGCTGTGAATCGTAAGGCGTTAGACGTTAGGCGATTAAACCCCTTACGACTTACACCTTACCACTTACGGGTTTTTCGCCATGAGCTATCAGCCGTATTCCTCGCCGAACGCACCACGCCCAACGCCGAATGTTCTTCTTTGCACTGCGATCTACGATATACGAAATACGATTAACGGTTTAGCCGTAGCGATACTGGACGCCGTACTCTCCCTTCGGGTAGCCCCATTCTATGGCGCCCTCTTTACAGGCAACCATGCAGGTTCCGCACTCAAGGCAGCCGGCAAATTCCACGACGATCTCATCGAGCTCTTCGTTATATGAGTAGAGATGACCGGGACATATAAAAAGACAGGGCTTCGTTGTGCACTGCTTCCTGCATATCTCATGTTTAATGATAATATGGCTTTCTTTGTCCGTTTTAAACGCATCAAGGGCAAGTTTCTCGTCAATCCTCATTACATGCACCTCAGATCTTCCTGATGTTGTATAGTTCTTTAAGCCGCTTGAAGCTCAACATACCGGATGCCTTCAGTTCTTTCCATAGGGTGGCGCCTATCTTCTCTTTGGGCCCGTCCCCGAACCACATGATCTTATCGAGAAAACCGGTAAAGGTATCCGGGTAGTAGCTGAAAAAGGACTCGTTATCGAGAAACTCCGGCATACCCTCGCAGGCAGCAAGGTCCTTCAGCACAAAGGTCTCCTGTAAACGTTTCTCGTAGCCGGAAAGGGTCTTTGCGGTGAAATCGTTCGCCTCTTTTGCTCCGGTGATCGTATCGGCCGCGATGATCCCCGATGCGATGGCAAATTCCATGCCCCTCACCGTCACCCCCATATTCAGGGCAAATCCCGCTGCGTCGCCAACCACAACGATACCGTTCCCGTAAAGCTTCGAGATCCCTTTGTAACCGCCTTCCGGTATGATATGGGCGGAATATTCAACGAGACTGCCGCCGTCAAGGAGTCTTTTGATTTCGTACTTTTCTTTAAATGCATCCATCAGGGTATGCGCCTCTATGGGCGGATCCTTCTTCATCAACCCCTGGATACCCGCCACGATACCGATCGAAACGGTGTCGCGATTGGTATAGAGAAATCCTCCGCCGAAGATACCCTGTGTCACGTCACCCAGAAAGAGATGGGCACAGCCTTCATTGCTGCCGACATTGAATCTGTCGTTGATCTTCTCCTCGGGGAGCTCTATGACCTCTTTCATACCCACTGCGTAGTTCTTCGGGGTCATCTTCTGTCTCAGTCCTGCCTTTTCCGCCATGAAAGAGAGGACACCGTCGGCGGCAACAACGACATGGGCGGCGATCTCCTCGCTGCCGGCCCTGATGCCGGCCACGCTGTCGCCTTCCCAGAGGAGGTCGTCAACCCTGTACCTGGGAATAACAAAGACGCCTTTACTCATCAGCTTTTCCGACAGCCATCTGTCAAAACGGGAGCGGAGGAGCGTGTAGCTGTGGTCTTCACCCCTGAACCTCTCACCGGTAAAATCAATATTAAGGGAGTTGCCTTTGCCGAAAAGGCTCCAGCGTTCCCTCACCACCTTTCTCTCGAAAGGGGCATCGTCCAGCATGTCGCCGACCAGTGATCTTATCGGCATGAGGTAGAGCCTTCCGCCGGTCACGTTCTTGCTCCCCGGGAAGTCTCCCCGTTCAACGACAATGACCTGCAACCCTTTATCGGCGAGTCTGTAAGCGCAGGCAAGCCCCGCAAGGCCGCCGCCTACAATTACAACGTCGATCTTATCCATGTCAGATCTCTTCCCTTGTCTTTTTCAATGCTTCCTTCAGGATCGGGAGTACGGCGAAGGCATCATCGACGATCCCGTAGTCGGCATAGTGAAAGATCGGGGCATTGGGATCCTTGTTGATTGCCACGATGACCTTGGAAGTGTCCATCCCCATCGTATGATGCAGGGCGCCGGAGATCCCGCAGCCGATATACAGCTTCGGCGATACCGTCTTGCCGCTCTTGCCTACCTGGTCGTCATACTCTCTCCATTTACTGTCAACAACGGCACGCGATGCGCCTACCCTGCCGCCCATGATCCCGGCGATCTCTTCGAGGACCTGAAAATGTTCCGGTCCTTTCATACCCCTGCCTCCGCATATGATAAAATCCGCTTCCTGCAGGTCGACCTTTTCCGAGACATGTTTTTCTGCGCTTATGATATTCATCTTCGGGTCCTTCACAACCTCAAACTGTTCTTCTACAACCTCGCCGTTCAGCGACCCTTTTTCGACACCGAACGAATTAGGTCTGAAGGTTATGAAGATCACCGAATCCTCGCTGCAGGTGATCCATGATATGACCTTTCCCCCGAAGAGCGGCTTTTTGACCTTTATGCCGGTGTCGTGGAAGTCTATGCCGACGGCATCCGATATCATTGCCCCGCTAAACCGCGCGGCAAGCCTGGGGAAAAGGTCCTTGCCCGTTACCGTGGAGGCGCCAAGTACGGCAAAAGGACTATATTTTTTGAGAAGACCCTCAAAAACACCCGCATAGGTATACCACCG
>JAQTNJ010000113.1 GCA_028713955.1 Syntrophorhabdaceae bacterium | reverse complement strand
AAGTGCAATGGCTGCCGGGCATGTGAGGTAATCTGCTCCGCCTTTCACGCGAACCCGAAATACAGCAGCAATAACCCGGCGAGGTCGCGTATCCGGATGATCCGTGACCCTATAAGAGACGTATATGTTCCTGTATATGCCGGCGAGTATACTGCAGCCGAATGTATGGGCAGAGACAAATATATCATTGACGGGAAGGAATACGATGAGTGCGGCTTCTGCAGGGCTGCCTGTCCATCCAGGGACATGTTCAAAGAACCCGATTCCGGTCTCCCCCTCAAATGCGATATGTGTGAAGACGATCCGCCAAGAGAAAAACCCTTATGTGTTGAGTGGTGCCTCAACGATGCCCTGATCTACGAAGAAAGGGAAGAAGAAGTGGAAGAAGGGGTGGAGATGGAGGCAGTGGAGGCAGGGTTGACATCAATGATCGACAAATATGGATTGGAGAAGGTATCAGATACCGTTGCCCGGATGTCGCAGAAGGGCTCAACAAACCAGTGAATAGCATGAAGGCAGTGAATAGTAGATAGCGAATAGCAGATAGCGAGAGACAGAAAAGGCGAAAAGGCAGTCGATAGTGTGGCGAGGAACAAAAAGCGGAAAAAATTAGTCAAATAAAGAGGATTAAGATATCGTGGAAACCATAGCCCCCTTCAAAGAAGTAATAGATGAGATAAAAGAGAAAGGTGGAGACGCCGTCAAGTTCTGCTATCAATGCGGAAAATGTGATACCGTGTGCCCCTGGAACAGGGTGAGGAAGTTCAGTATGCGCAAGCTCATCCGCGAGGCTACGTTTGGTGTAAGTGAGATCGAACGCGAGGAGATCTGGCGGTGCACTACCTGCGGAAAATGCCCCCAGCGATGCCCCAGGGACGTAAAGCAGATCGACGACATGATATCGCTGCGCAGGATGGCCACGGGATACGGCGTGTTTCCCGGTTCCGTCAAGCCTTACCGCACCGTAAGCTCAGGCCTGGCTTCCCAGGGAAACCCCTTCAATGAAGACCGGAAGACCAGGGCCGATTGGGCAGAGGGTCTCTCCGTAAAGACATTCGCCGAAGGGATGGATATTTTATATTTCCCCTGCTGCTACTGCAGCTACGACCCGAGATTAAAGAAGGTAGCGCAGGCTACCGTCAAGATCCTCAATAAGGCAGGAGTAGATTACGGGATACTGGGGAGCAAGGAGAACTGCTGCGGAGAAAGCATCCGCAAGACCGGCAATGAGGAATTATTCAAAAAACTGGCCAAGGAAAACATCAAGACCTTTATCGACAATGGGGTGAAGAAGATCCTCGTTTCCTCCCCTCACTGCTACCACACCTTTAAAAACGAGTATCCTGAATTCAAGGTAAGCTTTGAGGTAGTCCATATCTCCCAATATATATACGAGCTTATCAATGAGGGGAGGCTGCAGATCACCAAAGAGTATGGAAAGAAGATTACCTACCATGACCCCTGTTATCTGGGCCGGCATAACGGTATATATGAAGAACCCAGGGAGGTCTTGAAGAAGATACCCGGTCTGGAGCTGACCGAGCTGCCCGAGTCGCGCGTAGACAGCCTCTGCTGCGGCATGGGAGGAGGCAGGGTGTGGGCGGAAACCGAAAAACATGAACGATTCTCCAACATCAGAGTGGATCAGGCTATTGAGTGTGGGGCAAAGGAACTCGTTACCTCCTGCCCCTATTGCATCACCGCTCTTGAGGACAGCAGGCTCGTCATGAATCATGCTGACGACATAGAGGTTAAAGACATCACAGAGATCATACAGGAAGTGACGTAGAGGACGAAGAAAGGAGAGGTGCAAGAAGCGATGGGCGTATCGGATATGGCAGGTGTAGCAGCGGAGGTTGCATGCGACCGCTTTTCCGAGGCGGGATGGGTCAGGACTACGGGCCACGCGCCTCTCGAAAAAGAGCTTACGGTCTTTGTCAATCTCCAGCATCTGGTCACCATCCTGTGCACCCCAACCAAGCTGAATTTCCTTGTCCTTGGATTCCTGTACTCAGAGGGAATCATATCAGGCATGGGCGATGTAATAATGATGAGGGTCTGTGACGAAGAATCGGAAGTTGATGTGAGGCTCTCCAACCCCGAGTTTGAATTACCGACGAAGCGGACACTCACCTCCGGGTGCGGAGGCGGCGCAACTTTCACAACCGGGGGACAGAAGGTTGATTCTGATCTTGTTGTGACACCAGCGGAAGTGCTGTTGCAGATGAAGTATCTTGTGGAGCACGAGGAGCTGTATCGGCTTAGTGGCGGCGTGCACACCTCAGCCTTGTCCGATGCAAGGAATCTGCTCGTTGTAACTGAGGATATAGGACGGCATAACACCCTGGACAAGATCCAGGGTGAATGTCTGGCGAGAGGACTACCAACGAGAGATCGGCTGATTCTGACTACCGGTCGTGTTTCGTCGGAGATGCTGCGCAAGGCCGCAAAGATGCAGACCCCGGTTGTAGTCTCACGGCACACGCCGACGGGGACCGCCATTGGGCTTGCCCGTGATCTTGGTATTGCCCTGGTTGGCCGGGCGCGTGGAAACCGTCTGTCGGTGTATTCACACCCGGAGCGACTCGGCTGTTCAAGGAATTAAGTACGGCCACAAAAAATCTGATGAGGTGATAGAAAGTGGAAAACGTAATATCGCTCAAAGAAAATATTCAACAACTTCGTAAAGGTCTTGGAGACGGTAATTTTGGCGACGTAATGGTTGTTGGAGGAGGGATCAGCGGTATCCAGGCCTCTCTTGATCTTGCTGCTGCTGGTTTTAAGGTTTACTTAGTTGAAAAGGCGCCGACCATTGGTGGCCATATGGCCCAGCTTGACAAGACCTTTCCCACAAATGACTGCTCCACTTGAATACTCGCACCCAAAATGGTCGAGGTCGGCCGTCATCCGAACATAGAGGTTCTTAGCTACACAGAAGTAAACAGCGTGGAAGGTGAGGCAGGAAACTTTAAGGTAACGCTTACTAAAAAACCCAGGTATATCCTGGAGGACAAATGCACGGGTTGTACTACCTGTGTAGAATACTGCCCGGTTCAATACCCTGATCAATATAATCAGGAAATATCAAAAAACAAAGCTGTCCATATATACTTCGCTCAGGCAATTCCACTTATCACCTATATAGATGAAAGCTGTCTTTACCTGAAAGAGAAGAAATGTCGTATATGCGAAGCAGTATGTAAGAATAACGCCATAGATTTTAATCAAGTGCCGGAGAAAGTAGAAATAGATGTAGGGGCCATAATTCTGTCTCCCGGCATTGAACCATTTGATCCCAAAGTGAGGGAGGAATACAGGTACGGACAATTTGTAAACGTGGTAACCAGTATGGACTACGAGCGGCTCTTATCCTCCACCGGGCCATATGGGGGTGAGATACTGCGTACCTCCGACAAGAAGCATCCACATAACGTAGCCTGGATTCAATGCGTCGGTTCCCGGCAGGTTATTGAAGGTGGCAACAGCTATTGTTCGGCTGTATGCTGCACCTATACCCAGAAGCAGGCGATCCTGACAAAAGACCATGACGCAGAGGCGAAGTGCACCATATTCCATAACGATGTACGTTCTTACGGAAAGGATTTTGAGCGGTACTACCAGAGGACCGAGAACCTGCCCGGCATTCGCTTCTTCAGAAGTTACACGTCCATAGTAAAAGAGGATCCCGTAACGAAGAATGTGACCGTACGGTATTCTACCCCGGATGATGGAGTAATAGAGGAAGAATTCGATATGGTGGTATTATCCGTTGGATTGAATCCTCCTGCTGATGTGAAGGACATTGCAAAAAAATTCGGCATTGAGCTCAATTCTCACAATTTTTGCAAGCTCGATCTCGTCAATCCTATAATCACCAACAGGCCCGGGATCTTTGTAAGCGGAGGCTTGCAGGGTCCCATCGATATCCCCGAGTCGGTTTTTGGCGCCAGCGGGGCGAGTTCCCAGATCGGCGAGCTCCTTGACTACAGACGGGGGAACCTTGCCAAGGAAAGGATATATCCGCCGGAACAGGATGTCTCTCAAGAGGAGCCGAAGGTAGGGGTCTTTGTGTGTCATTGCGGCGCAAATATCGGAAGGATTGTAAATGTCCCCGAGACGGTCGAGTATTGCAAGACCTTGCCCAATGTTGTCTACGCCCAGGAACAGTTATTTTCATGCGCTATTAATTCTGCCAAAGAAATAACGGACAAGATAAAGGAGAAAGGGCTCAATCGGGTGGTTGTCGCTGCATGCTCCCCCAGGACCCTCGAGCCGTTATTCCGGGACACCCTCAGGGAGGCGGGGATCAACCAGTACTACTACGAGATGGCAAACATCAGGGAGCATAACTCCTGGGTTCATCAGAAAGAAAAGGAAGAGGCCACCGAAAAGGCACATGATATAATCCGGATGTCGGTAGCCCGCGCCTGCCAATTGGAGCCGTTACAGGAATTTGATCTTCCGGTTAATAAGGCGGCGTTGGTGGTCGGCGGAGGCATAGCCGGCATGACAAGCGCTCTCTCCATGGCCAACCAGGGGCACGAGGCCTACCTGATTGAAAAGGACAGCGACCTCGGCGGGATCGCGCGGAAGATCCACACCACCCTTGAGGGGCTGGATGTCCAAGCATATCTGCGCGACCTTGCAGGAAAGATTTACAAGCACCCCCTGATACACGTGTATACCGATGCAACGATCACGGAGGCAAAGGGATATGTGGGGAACTTTGTCACCACGGTGAAGTCTGACAGGGGGATTACAGAGATAAAGCATGGCGCAGCCGTTATCGCTATCGGCGCCGAACTCTATACGCCCACTGAATACCTCTACGGACAGGATGAGAGGGTAATGACCCACCTTGAGCTGGAAGAGAAGATCGTCAGCGGGGACGAAAAGGTTGCGAAGGCGCAGAGTCTCGTGATGATCCAGTGCGTTGGCTGCAGGAACGAGGACAGAAATTACTGCAGCAGGATATGCTGTAGCGAGTCCATAAAGAACGCGCTTCTGCTCAAAGAGAAGAACCCCGCGATGGACATCTACATCCTCTTCCGGGACATAAGGACCTACGGGTTCAAAGAGGATTATTACCGGGAAGCGGCAAGTAAGGATGTAAAGTTTATCCGCTACGAGCCGGAGGATCCACCTGTGGTGGAACCCGGCAAGTCCGAAGACGGCCGGCCCGTTCTCAAGGTAACCGCGACGGATTATATCCTCGGCAAGAAGCTTGAGCTGGATGCCGACATCATCGCCCTGGCTGCTGCCGTTGTCCCTTCGGCAGCGACAAAAGAGATAGCCAATCTTTTCAAGGTAACGTTGAGCTTAGACGGCTTCTTCAAGGAGGCCCATGTCAAATTGAGACCTGTCGAGTTTGCGACGGACGGCGTCTACCTCTGCGGATTGGCCCACTATCCCAAGTTTATGCAGGAAACGATCAACCAGGCTTATGGAGCTGCCGGCCGGGCTTTAACGCTTCTCGCGAATGATATAGTCGTAGCCTCAGGTGCTGTTTGCGAGGTGGATGAGAAGAGGTGTATGGGCTGCGGGGCATGTGTTGCAGTCTGTACCTATGGTGCCTTAGAACTTCGTGATACAAAACAAGGCAAAAAGGCTGTAATTAATCCTGTTCTCTGTAAAGGAGATGGTCTCTGCAACTCAAAGTGTCCGACAGGGGCTATAACACTTAAGCACTATACCGATGAAGAACTGGTAGCCGAAATTGATACGGTGGTTCCAGAAGAAGAGATCATACAGCAAATTGATAAGGCGGCAGGAAATGTGTAGAAGCGTACGAATGGATGTAGCCGGGATTACTGACAAAGGAGGTGGAAACGATGGGTACAGGATCTAAATTTAAACCAAGAATTTTGGGCTTTGCATGCAATTGGTGAGTATACGGAGCTGCTGACCTGGCTGGAGTTTCCAGACTGCAATATACAACTGAAATGAGGATTATACGGGTCATGTGTTCCGGTAGAGTTGACCTGGCATTTGTGCTCAGAGCCTTCTCAAACGGAATAGATGGAGTATTTATTGGTGGTTGCCATTTAAATGAATGTAATTATATCACTCATGGAAATTACCATGCGCTTAACATGGTGCTGCTCTGTAAAAAATTAATGGAACACATAGGGCTGAACCCTGAACGGTTAAGGATCGCATTTATGTCCGGTGCCGAAGCAAATGTTTTTGTCGAATCTGTGAATGATTTTGTCAAGAATGTGAAAACAATAGGACCACTCGGCAAAGCCGAAGGGATTGATAAAGAAGAATTAAAGTCCAGGCTTGCAGAACTTACAAAGCTGGTCCCTTACATTAAGGTGATAAAAAACGAAAAGCTGGGGACACGCCTTGAGAACCCGGACGAATATGACACATTTTTCACGAAAGACGAGATAGACGCATTATTCCGTGAAGTGGCCTCGTACTATATCGACCCGACAAAGTGCCAGGCCTGTATGACCTGCGCGAGGAGATGCCCCGTAGAGGCGATTATCAGCGCCAAGGGCCAAGTCCACGTGATCGATCAGGAGAAATGCATAAAATGCGGAACCTGTTTTGAAGCGTGTCCTCCTCGATTTGGCGCGGTGACAAAGATCGTCGGCGAGGCCGTTCCGCCTCCGCTCCCCGAAGATCAAAGAGCTATAGTCAGAAAGAGCAAAGAAAAAGAAGTTGCGTGAAGCAACGGGATTGCAGTGTTGAATTTAAAAGCCCCGCAAAAAAAACGCGGGGCTTTTAAATTATTCCGTTAAGATATGCATCGGGAATCGGCGGGGGTACTCATTTTACCATTGAATAGTTAATATCTCGCGCCGGATTTGATATAATGAAATTAAAAAGGAAACAAGGTGTCGTTATGACAAAGCACTCACATTGTTTTGTAGAAACGTTTGACGGTCTATTGGGGTATGGTCTGGACAGGCAATCCGATGAGAATACAGTACAGGTGTACCTGCAGAAATTTTCGGATGACGATTTGATGCAAACAATTCTGAGACGGATGAGCGACGACGATTTAACTGAGGTATTTGAGGTTACAAGTAAAATGCTGAAAAGATATCTGACTGAGCCTGAATATCATCAATTGTTTCTCAAAGAGGAAGAGTGATGAATCACACCGGTTGTTTTAAGTAATATGAAGGTTATTGTCGTTTCAGGCGCGCGTTCCAATGTTGGGAAGACACAGCTTTCACGTGCACTGTGCAAACTGCTGCCCGGCGCAGTACGAATAAAAATCGGCCACCATGCGCGTAAACCCGGCAAAGATGGTCATCTATACCCTATGGGGACCGGCTTTTCAAGCATCGCCGCCGAGCACGGCAACGCGCGTTTTCTGATAATCGAGAGCAACCGCATACTCGAGGAGATCACCCCTGAATGCGTGATTTACCTCCCGGCCGAAGATCCGAAACCCTCTGCCGAAATTGCCATGAAAAAGGCGGATATCATCCGTGGAGAGCCCGTTCCGGCTTCAAAAATATCCGTACTCGCCAGACGGATGGAGTGCGATGAAGCAGTCATCCGGAAAATAGTAGAATTGTCAGGCGCGCTGAACGGATAACGGAGATATGGTGAATATTATATCTCATTATGTTCAATTAATTGAATCGCTACTTTTTCTCCTGCCTTTACTTTTATGATATTTTCCGGAATGATTATCAGACAGTTCGCGTCGCTCATTGAACGAAGTACGGATGGCTTTTGATTGCCTGTTGTCGAAACGTAAAATTCATTATTTTTAATAGTAAAGTAGCCCCTCAATAGATGATGAACTTTGCCCGAATTGATATCTTCTTCAAGAAATGCGTTAACGATTGGTTTTTTTACCCTTGTTGCACCCATTAATCTAAGTAACGCAGGTCTCACAAATTGAATGAATGACGTAAGAGTCGGAACTGGATTTCCCGGCAGGCCAAAAATCAGTTTGTTATCTTTTATTCCAAAAGCGCACGGCTTGCCGGGTTTGACATTAACCCATTCAAATTGTATTTCGATATTTAGATCAGAATAAATTTCTTTAACAAGATCGTACTTTCCCGTTGATACACCGCCCGTTGATATTACGACGTCGGATTTCAAGGCCTTCAAAAATATTTCCTTCATATCCTTCAATGTGTCTTTAGCAATGCCTAAATAACCGGGAAGAGCGTTAATCTTTTTTACCTCTGAGTACAAGGTATAGGCATTTACATTCCTGATTTGACCAATCTGGATCTCTTCACCTATATCCGCCAATTCATCGCCCGTAGAGATAATTGAAACGGTCGGCTGTTTATATACTTGCACTGTATTGTAATTCAGCGACGCAAGGATACCTACGTCCGCGCAACTCAACCGATCTCCTTTGTGCAGCACATTGTCACCTTTTCTGATATTTTCTCCTGCAAATCTGTAATTTTCGTATTTAACCATTTCGTGGAATATTTTTACATAACCGGCCTCTTCTTCTGTATCTTCAAACCGGATTACCGAATCAGCGCCTTCCGGTATCGGGGCGCCGGTCATTATTCTTATTGCTGTTCCTTTTGAGACTTGTTTATCGATAATGGAACCGCCTGCCTGTATCTCTCCTGTAATTTTAAGTTTTGCAGGATTATTTTTCGATGCCCCTTGCGTGTCATCCGCGATTATCGCATAACCGTCCATTGCTGAATCATCCACAGGAGGAATCATTATATCCGATACAATATCATCATATAAAACACGGTGAGATGCTTCCATGATAGAAATGTTTTCACAGTTCAGAGGGCTCACAGAATCTAAAATAATCCTTAGCGCCTCTTCAAAGGATACCGTTAAATTCGTTTTCCTCATAATTCCTCAAGACCTGCCCTATCCTGCTGCCTCTATTACAGCGCCGCTGTTGTTGAATATCGCGGCTCAATGACTATATTCTGACCTTGACCGTAACATAATATTCGTCTGTCCAGATCTTTTATGGTTTTCATTTCATATCGTTCTTTAATTTGTCTAAATATCTTAACCTTGGAATAATTTCCTTATGTATATCACACATAACAGATTTTCCTGATGCGGTACCGGTCAACAACAATCTATCGTTGGGGCACCCTCCCTGGCAGGTGGTTTTAGATTCACACTCCCTACATTCGTCCGGGATCCCCGGTTTTGTAACGTTGTAGTGAAATGTTTCACAATATATTTTGCTTAAAGGATTTTCGTCAAATATTGTTCCGGTTTTAAATGAATGGTCTCTAATACACGGCCCAATCGTTCCATCCGGATATACTGTAGAAATTCTTTTCCCGCAAGGATATGGAGAATATTCAAGATCCCATAAAGGAATCAAGGTATCCAGCAAGAAAGTGGTATGAACATCGTATCCCTTGACAATATAATTTTCCAATAAATCGCATAATTCATGATATCTCTTCAACAATCTTTTCCTGTATTCAGCATCCAATCCTCTGTATAAATCCTTTTGGTATCTTAAACGATACCCATTTTCTGTTCCAAATCTTGTTATATCAAGAATTCTCTCTAAGTTATAATCATCCAAAGTTGCTACTATTGTTTGGCCAATAACGTTTGATCTTTCGCTGATTATCTTCATTCTTCTCGATAGTTCTTCAATGCTTATATCTGTAATATTTGTTGTCATCCATTGGATATCTTCGAGATCATCCCAATTTACAGTATCTACCAGGTCGCCGTTTGTATAAAGAAATCCTTGCATGCCGTCAGTATTTTTGTAGACCGAATCCATAATTTTCTTAATTCTATCCGTTCTCAATAACGGTTCCCCACCAAGAAAACCAACGGCGTTCATTTTAA
>JAQTNJ010000112.1 GCA_028713955.1 Syntrophorhabdaceae bacterium | reverse complement strand
CCCTCTTTTCTTTATAGAAGATCGATATGTATACGGGTTCATCGCGTTTTCTCGCAAGAAGATCCGACACGTTGTTGACAAAAGCGCTGCCGCCGTCGATGATGATGAGCCCCGTTATATTGCCAGATAATCCGGACGTCTCCCTGAGGGGGACGGAAACGAAGAGCGCGACGCGATCGACCGCACCTGTCTTGATGAACATAAATCCCTTCATAATATTATTCTGTTGCGATTCAGGTGGTGATGGTATGATAACCGGTACATTATGCAGCCTGTTGCCCAGCGTAAAGGTTAACCCACCCTTATTGTCTGTAAGGTGAATGACATCGATATTTTCTTCCTTGAAGGTCTCCTGAAACAATTGCCGGATCACCGCCCGGTTCCGGTGCCGGTAGGCTTCTTTAAATCTATCTTTTGTTGATATTAAAGAAAGGCGTGTCTCAATATGGTCAAGCTCGCTGTCGATGGCAAAGTTAAAAAGGTTTATGTCAGAGGTAAGCCCTTTCTCAAGTTCATTAATGGCAATCTGCTCTATGGAGGTTATGCCTGAATAGGTTGTAATGATCGAGAGGATAATGATGAGGGCTATAAAGAAGATGAGTATTTTTGTAAAGAGCCTCATAGTATGCGGGGCAGAAGACTTTTTAACCCGTTATGCCGGACCACTGGCGATCTTTGTAAGTGGAGGTGACGGGGATTGAACCCGTGGCCCCCTCGTTGCGAACGAGATGCTCTCCCGCTGAGCTACACCCCCGGTGTTCATAATATTATGTCATGTTTTCTGTAATATCAAGGAATATTTGACAAAATGTTGCCCGTTGCATGATGCGGGTTGAGGGTTATGGCCGCAGAACCAGGGATTTGCAAGGACTACACTACAGACCGAGGATGTTTTTGATGGTCTGTTTCAGTTCCCGCGTATCTGCTGACTTGACAACGTAGCCGTCAGATACCCAGCTCGAAAGATCCTGTTTGAACTCCCCGTATGCGGAACAAAGGATGACCGGCTGATCCTTGTTGGCGTTCTTTATCTCATTTAAGGCCTGAATGCCATCCATGCCGGGCATCTTTATATCGAGCACAACGAGGTCAAACCGACCCTTTTTGAGTTTATCCAGTGCCTCAAAGCCGTTCGAGGCGAGATCCACCTCGAACCCTTCATCCTCAAGCTCCTCTTTGAAAAGCAGCCGTATGTTCTCTTCGTCATCCACCACCAGAATTCTTGCGTTCTTCATAAAAACTCCTCTTTTGTTGTATGATTTTTTACCGGGAGGTACATGGTGAACGTTACCCCCTTCCCTGCTATATTTTCCACATTGATATGGCCTTTGTGATTCATGATAATCTTGTTCGAGATGGCAAGACCCAACCCTGTTCCCCGCTCTTTTGTCGTAAAGAACGGGTTGAAGACGTTATCGATAATTGCCGGATCAATACCCCCACCGGTATCGGTAATAGAGATGGCAACGAAGGGCTTGCTCTCGTACGTGGCCTGTTTGGTCTGTATCGTTATGGTGCCCCGGCCATGCATGGCCTCGTGGGCGTTTATGAGGATATTGATGAGGACCTGTTTTAATTGTTGACTGTCGCAGGCAACAGGAGGGAGCGCGGGGTCATAGGTCTTTGCGATTTTGATCTCTTCCCAGGACACATCTGACGTAATAAGGTAGAGGATCTCATCGAGATAGTCGTTGATGTCGCATGTTTCAGTAAGAAGAGGGGTTTCCTTGACGTAGTTGAGTACCTCATTGAGGATGGACTCAAGCCTGGTAACCTCGTTGAGAATGATGCTGATGTATTTGTTTTCAGTACGGTCAAGGTCTACCTTCCTGGCAAGCCTTTTAGTAAATCCGCCGATGATAACAAGGGGGTTTTTTATCTCGTGCGCAATGTTGGCAGTCATCTCCCCGAGGCTCCGGAACTTTTCCTGTTCGATGAGCCTCTTCTGCGCATCGCTCAGTTCCCTGACGGCATCCCTGAGGCGGGTGTTCAGCAAGGTATTCTCCAGCCCGCTTGATATGTAATTTGCTATCGTATTGATAAGGTACTGGCCGTCCTCCCCGAGGGCATAATTCTGTCCTGTCTTCTCGCCGCATATGGTCAACGTTCCGAGGACACGGTTCTTTGATACGACAGGCGCTGAAAAAAGAGAGAACCTGAAGGAATTCTCATACTCATCGGGAGAACAGTCCTTCATCGACACGGCACGGAGAAGCCTTGCCGCCGTCTCTTCCAGTTCCCCCACGTGATCCTGGACAGAGGGGTCGATAACGCCATAGGTAAAACGATGGACATCGAGTTTCAGGAGGGCATATCCAAGTTTAATGGTAACGAATGTCGCATTCAGCGATTTGGCTATGATCAGGGCTATATTCTTCAGGAGTTCATGGGGTTCTGCGTTGGATGTGAGCACCTTCCCCAGTTCTGAAAGCGTCGCGAGCTCGCTGATCCTTTTCTTTGAAGAGAGGATCAGCTCATAGGAACGGAGTATCCCGCCGATCTCCCGGGAAAGGATGGAGAGAAAGATCTTTTCCGTGTCATGGAGCGCATCCTTGCTCACGGCACTTAAGACCAGTACCCCGTAGAGGTAACTGTCATCCGCAAGAGGGAGAAATGCAAAGGCCTTGTAGTTTTCGAGCTTCCCGTCCAGCTCCGGGTAGAAGAGACAGCCGAACCGGGACGGGATGTCCCGCATCGTGTAAAAGAGTGGCGACCGTTTCTGTGCAACGCTTCCCACAACCCCCTCGCCGACGTGGCACCGGTACTGGTTCAGGATTTTGAAAAGGACGCTTTTTTGATTGGCGAACCTGCAGGTAAGCCTCTTGTCCTTGTCGAATGTATAGATTATGACCTCCTCGCAGTACATATCCCGGGAGATGATATTAAGGATAGAGTTTATGCGTGAAGTCAGCTCAAGGTTTGAATGGGAGATCTCGATAATCTTCCCGAGAAGATCAACGGGATTCATGCTTTGCAATTGCTTTTTTATAGAGCCCGACGTATTCTTTCGCGGATCTCTCCCATGAGAAATCCTCTGCCATGCATCTCTTCACGAGGGCGGTCCAGACATTTTTATTCCGGTATACCGAAAGGGCCCTTTTAATGGCGTCGAGCATCGCTTCCTTTGTATAGTCGTGGAATTTAAAGCCTGTCCCGGCATCAGGCTCTGCCGTGTAGTCTGTAATCGTATCTTCAAGTCCTCCAACGCTCCTCACGACCGGCACCGTTCCGTATTTGAGACTGTAGAGCTGATTGAGACCGCAGGGTTCATACCGGGAGGGCATAAGAAACATATCCGCACCGGCCTCAATAAGATGGGCGAGTTTGTTATCATAAGCAATCTTGATAGAGAATGATTTTGGAAACTGCTTTGCGAGTTGCGAGAGAAGATCATGATATTTCCGCTCACCGGTGCCGAGAACAATATACTGCGCACCGAGAGCAAGCATCTCTTCCAGCGATGACCCTATAAGATCAAAACCTTTCTGGTCGGCAAGCCTTGAGATGGTAGCGATAAGAGGAACATCTTCCTGGACAGGCAATCCGAAGGTATCCTGAAGGGAGCCCTTGCAGATCTTTTTGTTCGCCAGCTTATCAACGGTATAACGCGCCGGGATAAAGGTGTCTTTTTCGGGACTCCAGTCAGCATAATCAATGCCGTTTATGATGCCGAAGAGGTCATCCTTTCTCGTGCGAAGGATACCATCGAGGCCGCAGCCGAACTCATCTGTCTGGATCTCCTCACTGTATTTTTTGCTCACCGTGTTGATAATATCGGAAAAAACGATACCACCCTTGAGGAAGTTGATGTTCCCGAAGAACTCAATAAAATCAGGCGTAAAATATTCCCAACCGATATTGAGAAGGTGCATATCGTAATGCCAGAAGATCCCCTGGTATCCGAGGTTGTGGATGGTAAGGAGCGTAGCCGCTTTATTGAGCACAGGATCATTGTTGTAGAGGGTCTTGAGAAATACGGGCGCGAGGGCGGTTTCCCAGTCGTTGCAGTGGATCACGTCCGGGACATAACCGGTAACCTTGATTGCCTCGAGGATGCTCTTTGCAAAAAAGACAAACCGTTCGGCATTATCCAGGTAATCGCCGTCGGGGGTGCTGTAAAGATAATCTCTGTAATAGTATTCGTCTTTTTCTACGAGGTATGCAGTAATGCCGTCGTATTCACTTTCAACGATCTCCGCATCGATGTAACTTTGGGATATAGGGCAGGCGATCTTGTAGTTCTTATACCGCATGGGGAAGCCTTGTTCCTCGATGCCTTTGTGTTTCGGGAGGATGACCCTTACCTCAACACCAAGTTTTTTCAGGGCCTTCGGGAGTGCCCCCGTTACATCCGCAAGACCGCCGGTTTTGACAAAAGGATAGATTTCAGGAGAAGCAATTAATATTTTCATAAGACCCCCTATATCTGTGTTTCTTTTAAGTACTCCGTAGCCTCTTCGGGTGGTGTCGGGTTAATGTAAAACCCGGTTCCCCACTCGAAGCCGGCCATCTTGGTCAGTCTTGGTATTATTTCGATATGCCAGTGGTAATGGGGTACCTGTCCGTTTCCGAAGGGTGCCGTGTGAATAATATAGTTATATGGCGGCGCATTGAGCACCCTGTCGTATTTCTTGAGAACCGTGGAAAGTGTCTCGGCGAGGGAGAGATATTCGTCGGTCTTCTCGAGGGATGCAAAGTAGGGCTCATGTTTTTTTGGCAGGATCCAGGTTTCAAAAGGAAAGCGGGAGGCATAGGGTGACAGAGCAATATATTTGTCGTTTTCAAAAACGACACGGACATTATCCTCTTTTTCCTGGGCAATAATGTCGCAGAAGACGCACCTGTCTTTAAACTTATAGTAGTTAAGACCCCCGGCAATCTCCTCGACAACCCTGCGCGGAACGATTGGAAGGGCTATGAGTTGCGAATGAGAATGGTCCAGTGATGCCCCTGCCACAGAGCCATGATTTTTGAAGACCATAATATATTTGAGTCGCTGGTCCTTTATAAGGTCAAGGATCCTTGCCTTGTAAGCGTCAAACACACGCTTTATGCCTTCGATATCCATGCTCGACAGCGTTTCGCCGTGGTTGGGGGTCTCGATGATAACCTCGTGCGCCCCCACCCCGTTCATTTTATCATACAGGCCGATACCTTCCTTGTCGAGGCTCCCCTCGACCCTGAGGGCTGGAAATTTGTTCGATACAACCCGCAGCAGCCAACCGGGCTTGTTCGGGACAGAGCCACCCTGTCTTACTGCGTATATCTCAGGGGGGGTCATGTTTTCGTTCCCCGTACAGAGCGGGCACATGGGGGCCTTGCCAGGCGGCGCCTCTTCAACGAAGAAGACAGGCCTTTTACCCCTTTCCGTGGAAATGATAACCCATCTGTCAATAATAGGATCTTTTCTCAGCTCCGGCATGCGCTACTCCCTGATATTTTGACTTGGTAGGGAACACGTGATATGAATTACGAAAGTGATACCCATAAAGGATAATATTCCGACCCGCACTACCCCAATTATAACAGTGGGCTTAATCATTGTAAATATATTAATTTTTCTGTGGCAGAAGATAGCCCTTCATGGATCGGCCGGTGATGCGGTCTATAGATATTACGGATTGGTCCCCGGGGAATTTGCAACAGCGGTAACAACGAGATGGGACCTCCTTCCTTACAATGTGCTCACCATATTTACCTCCATGTTTCTCCACGCAGGTTTCCTCCATCTCGGCGGGAACATGCTTTACCTCTGGATATTCGGCAATAACATAGAAGACGCTCTGGGCCATATGCGCTTCATGCTTTTCTATCTCCTCTCCGGCATCGTTGCAGCTACCTTTCAGTTTTTCTATGACCCGGCCTCTACCGTCCCCATGATCGGGGCAAGCGGGGCAATATCGGGGATCCTCGGCGCCTATCTGGTGCTTTATCCTCACGCGAGGATCAAGACCATACTGCTCATCATCATCTTTATCAAGATCGTTGAACTCCCTGCCATCCTGCTTTTAACGCTGTGGTTTCTCGTGCAGCTGCTCTATTCGAACATGGAGGGTGTTGCCTGGTATGCCCATATCGGTGGGTTCATCTTCGGGCTCGTGACAGTGAAGCTCCTCGTCAGGAAAAAGCGACGGGCGTAGAGCAGAAGAGCATAGAGCGGAGAGCAGAAGATTAACCCGTGAGTCGTAAGGGGATGAACCCCGTGAAATGTGAAAGGTAAAACGTGAAATGAGAAACGGGGGATCAGAAATTATTTCAGGTCATTGCGAGGAGCGAAGCGACGTGGCAATCTCAATAGCAGCAGGACACGATGAATAATAATGGTAAACTTTAAACCAGAATATCTAAACCATAAAGAATTTTGAACCCGTGAGTCGTAAGGGGCAAGGTATTAAATCGCCTGACGACTTACGCCTTGTGAGATCCCGGTTTTTGCTGTCGGTTGCTGGTCAGACAGACGAAATAGACCAAATGAACCAGATAGACTAAATAGACTGGATGGTGACGTATAATGAAAGTTCTTCTTATCAACCCTTCCATTTATGATTTTGCCGCCTATGGTTTCTGGTCCAGCCCGCTGGGACTCCTCTACGTGGGAAGCATCCTGCGGAAAAACGGCGCGGAGATGCGTTTTATCGATTGTATGCGGGTCGTCGAAGCAAAGAGAAGGGCTGATGGAAGAGCGCCCTTTGTGAAGGAAAGGGTCCCCAAACCGGACGCCTTGAAGGGTATACGGAAACATTTCAGGAGATATGGTATTTCACGTGAAACATTGGCCGAAGAACTCTTACGCGTTGACAAGCCCGATCTTGTCCTCATTACTTCCATTATGACGTACTGGTATCCAGGCACGAAAGAGGCCGTTGAAACGGCAAGGGAGGTTTTGCCGGAGTCAAAAATAGTTGTCGGCGGCATTTACCCGTCGCTCTGCGATGAAGAGGCAAAACAGCAGTTGCGAAAGGCAGACCTTATCGTGAAACACAATGAGATAGAAAGGTTTTACAGATTTGTTGAAGACGTATTATCAACAGAGCTCACGTTCAGACCCTCCACATATGATCTGGATGCCCTCCCTTATCCCTGCTATGACCTCTGTGACGATATACCGTTCGTGCCGCTTCTCACCTCCTTCGGGTGTATTTACCGGTGCACATACTGCGCAACGCCATATATGCATCCTTCTATCGTGCGAAGAAACCCCTCCTCGGTGGTGGAGGAGATAAAGCACTGGAACGGCTATGGGGTGAAACGGTTCATCATCTACGACGACAATTTCCTCTATGAAAAAGACCGTTATGCGAAACCTCTTTTGAGAGAGATTGCGAAGCTCCCCTTTCCTGTAGATATATACAATCCGAACGCCGTCAATGCGGCGCATATAGATGAAGAACTGGCAGGGCTTTTTCTTACATCAGGTTTTCAGGAACTGAGGATCGGCCTTGAGACAACAGATCCCGATACCCAGAGATCAACTGGTGGCAAGGTCAGCGCGAAAGGTTTTGAAAGGGCCCTGGCTGCCCTCAGGAATGCGGGATTTGATATGGAGAAGGTGAGCGTCTATATTCTGGCAGGACTTCCTTTTCAAAAGTGGGAGGCGGTGAAGGGGACCATTGACTATCTCTTTGCCTTAGGTGTCAGGCCATACGTAGCGGAATATACGCCCATACCGCATACGGAGATGTTTGAGAAATATCACCGCAATGCCCGCTACCCCATCACACAGGACGCCCTCTATCAGAATAACGCGCTCTTCCCCTTTGCATGGGAAGGATTCACCGAAAAGGATCTTCATTATTTAAAACAATACGCCAAAGGGAAAAGAGGGCCTGAATGATATACGGGCGTCCTTACTGGACGAGGTAATTCTGGAGTTTCTGGTAGCTCGCAAAATCTGAGTCTACAAACGATGCCCCGACTTCCTTTATGTTTTCTTCCGCGGGTATTACCCTGTTGACAGCGCAATGCATCTTGAGGGGTATCTTTTCATTGGGCAAGGTAAAGAGGGTACCGATGTTGGCCGCTTCATCGACCTTGGCTTCGTAAGGTATGAGAATCCGGATCCCGCCGAGGGATATATCGACAATGGTCCCCGGTTGCAATGCCTGTTCCTCAGAGCCGCTCTTGTATACAAATGTTGGAAAAGATACCGGTTTACGTGGATAACGGCGCCTTTCCTTCTTAAGGCTCTGCAGGGCCTTCTTCTGCTTCAGGAAATCATAGAGTATTGTTTCGATGATCGATGACAGGGAGCGCCTTTCATCAGTGGCGATCTTTTCAAGAGAGGTACGTAAATCATCGCTGGTGCGGAAACATATTGTGAGATCCTTTTTCATTACATTCACCCCTGCTTTTTCATTATTTTTTGCCCCTTAAACCCCGGAAAACGCCTTATGCTCTATAAAAAGTATATAACAACAAAAAATAATAATCCTGGTTCCCCGTTCTACCACCGGCAGATCGACTTTCTTTGGTATATTAATATGTTATACATACTAAAACAGATTGTCAAGAATTTTTTTCATCTATTACCGGGGCTTGCGTCGCCCCCTCCACAAGCAAAGCTCGTGGAGCCACCCCCTCTCGCCCGAGAACGGGCTATACATTATTATAGGTCCAATAAGTCCCATAAGACCTATTTTCTTCTTTTGCTTTTCACTCTCCGCTCTCTGCTCCATGCTCTCCGCTGCCTTCACTATTCCTGGGGCTTTCGTCGCCCCCTCCACAAGCAAAGCTCGTGGAGCCACCCCCTCTCGCCCGAGAACGGGCTATGAGAACTATACTGGAGCTTTCGTCGCCCCCTCCACGGGCAAAAGCTTCACCCACTTCGGGCGATTGTCATGGGGGGATCCTGTTAAAAGATGTCCAAAATTACATGAAATGATTAACATTTTTATCCATTTATGATACAATGTCCATCCGGCGGGAATTATACGTAGACGCTTCTTTGCGCACAGACGTATGTGCAATAAACAGAAAGGATGAACGATGAAGGTATTTGTTACCGGTGGGGCCGGATATATCGGCAGCCATGTTGTGAAATTGCTGGGAGAGGCGGGCCATGACATCCTCGTCCTTGATAACCTCTCCACGGGCCACGAATGGGCGGTACTGTACGGGAAGTTTTTAAAGGGCGACCTCGCTGAGCGGGGCCTTGTCCTCGATGCCCTCGATACATTCAAACCAGATGCAGTGATCCACCTTGCCGCCTCGATCCAGGTGGAAGAATCGGTCCGTGAGCCCCTCAAGTACTACAGGAACAACGTGATCAATACCCTGAACCTGCTCGAGGCCATGGTTGAGACCAATACGACACACCTCATCTATTCCTCCACCGCAGCGACATACGGAATACCCGAAAAGATGCCTATTGACGAAACAGCGCCTCTTGCGCCCATCAACCCATATGGCGCGTCGAAGGTAATGGTGGAACAGGCACTGAAAGACCTCGCTCTGGCAAAGGATTTCCGGTATATTGCCTTACGGTATTTTAACGCTGCCGGTGCTGCCTCTGACGCCAGGATAGGGCAGGCGTACGCGGAGGCAACCCACCTTATCACCCGGTCGTTAAAGGTCGCAAAAGGAGAGTTCAAGAAACTCTTCATCTACGGGACAGACTATCCTACGCCGGACGGGACCTGCATCAGGGATTACATCCACGTGGAAGACCTTGCCCTGACACACCTTCTGGCTTTGCGTTATCTTATGGATACCGGTAAGCCGGATATCATGAACTGTGGTTATGGACATGGTTTTTCTGTTCGTGAGGTCGTTGAGGCGGCAAAGATAGTAACGGGTATCGATTTTCCCGTTGAAGAATCGGCAAGACGGGCAGGAGACCCGCCCGCCCTCATAGCGGACAGCACAAAGCTGAAACGCATGACAGGCTGGGAACCGGGGCACGATGACCTGAAGCATATCATAAAAACAGCCTGGGAATGGGAAAAGAAACT
>JAQTNJ010000111.1 GCA_028713955.1 Syntrophorhabdaceae bacterium | reverse complement strand
TCTGATATCTGATTTCCTGAGTTCTGCTGTCATTGAATCTTTATCTTTCATTTGCTTTCTCCTTCCCGCCCTTAGAGTCTAAACTATTGGGTAGAAAGTGTCTCACTTATATTGGCACAGAGGGAGAAGCTGAGCCAAATTTACCGAAGAATGTTACTAATTTTCCCACTGTGACAATCCAAGAAATTAAAAAGATTGTTACAGAACAGAGCCTCAATCAAACCATTGTAGCCTTGGAAAAAAATCCTCCCGTTGACCCTGCTAAACTGAGAAAGGTCAATTTCTATCGCAATCTATACAAGCTATTGAAATATCAAATACGAGGTGTTCAGGTCAAGAATAAGACCTTGGACCTGAGGCCTTTCAATAAGCTGTTCCCTGAATCCAACAAGCACCTTAAGCGCAGCTGGCAGGTCTTTTCATCCGAAGATATTAAGAAGATACCTGAATTTACCGGATTCGAAAAGGCGATACTTAAGCTGATAGCGGAAAGGACTATTGATACGGGCCGTCATGGGTATTTAATATCAATTGAGAACAAGAAAATATTGGCGGAACTGATCAACAAGAAAAAAGAGGATTTCATGGAGTCCTTGAAAAAGAAAGATGGCCCTAATGGAGCTTTGATGAAAGTTTTAAGTCAAAGTAAGGAAGGATTAGCAAGTTACCTTAACAAAGAAATTCAAACTACTCGCCAGTTACCTGAAGCGCTATTTGCACGCAATCGTATATTGTTTAAAAGCTTCAATGACAGAGAATGCTCCGAAAAGGAAAAATCTAAAATAGTTTGTAAAATCATAGAAGACTTTTTGGAAAATGACCTAAAATTCCCAGAAATTGACACAATCGTTAATGCAATTGATATAAAGCTGGATTACTATGATGTTTCTGACGAGATTTTGAATGATGATGAATTTAAAAAATGTCTTGATGAAGCAAGAATTAGTCCGAGAGAATATGATCAAGGCTATAAACCATGAGAAGAGAGTAGTCGGGGCCAGCCCTTGACAGCCGGTTGGAAAACCCACTATCAGTGCAGAGGTTCTACGCTACACCATCATACATGATGGCCCTCTTCTCACTATAGATCCAACTGAATAACATAAGGTAACAATATTCCAAGGGGGACCATTGGAAAAGAATACTGCGAACGATAGGCAATGGTATTATAAAAAACAGAGTGGCCGGCAAGAATTCATGCGTGGTCCGTTTACAAGACAGGAGATACTTAAAAAACATGAAGATGGCGTTATCGACAGGGATACGTTTATTCGATACGGTAATGGCTATTGGTATCCCTTATCACATTATTTGTCAGACGTACCTGTATACAAAAAACCTTTTGTAAAATTTATTGTCCTTTTCCTGATTGCAGCATCAACCCTCTTGCTGGTCAGTAGATTGTATCGTGCACGTGCACCTTACAAAATCCCTGTAACAGCAGGCAGCGTGCCAAGTGTTCAAGGGAAGGGACCATTAACAGAACCTAAACATCCGCTGCAGGAAGCCCTCACAAAGGAAGATATCATTCGATTAACAAACAGTACGCGCGTACAAAACGGTTTGCAGCAACTGGCCGAGAACCAGCTGCTTAACGACATTGCTGAAGAAAGGGTCAGGGACATGTTTGAAAAACAATATTTCGGACATGTATCCACAACCGGTGAAGGGGCTTCCGATGTTGCACAAAGAGCTGGATACCGCTACAAAGTTATTGCAGAAAACATAGCAAGCGGAAGGTTCCTGAATAACCAGAAAATTATAGATGGTTGGCTGCAAAGCCCCGGACACAGGAAAAACATGCTTTCCCGGGATATTCAAGAAATAGGCGTTGCCGTTGCAGAAGGTACAATGCAGGGCCAAAATACATTTATAGCGGTGCAGGTCTTCGGGCTTCAATCACCTCCGGTAACAACTCAACTCCAGCCCAGGGTATGTAACCCCCCATCAAAAGAATTAAGGAATGAAATAGAAGTTAAAAAAGCCGAGATAAGCAATCTTAATAGCGTCCTTGCTGATATGAAACAACAGCTTGATATTGAAAAAGAAAGCATAGAAGCGGATAAAAGGACGGCAAGCAATGACAAGCAGGCCATGCAAGACAGGCGCATAAAGATTGCAGTTTATAACGAAAAGGCAAACGTGCACAACAACCTTTTGGCTGAAGTGAAGGCAAAGAGAATGGTCCTGGAGGATATGATAAAAAAGTATAATGAAATGGTACAGAATTACCACGAATGTCAAAGTTCAAAGTAAATACAGCGGTCTTACAGTAGCTGACGAAAAGAATGTATTGGATGGTTGGATAGAAGCAAGTAATTGATAATTTTATATATTTATTTAAAAAATCCTTGACAATATCTGATTTTACTATTAAAATTATACTAGATGTAGTGTGGATATTTAGGAAGTATACTATATCTAGGGAGGGTTTATGAGTTAGCGTATGGAGGCCATACTGAGCAGATATCGCCCAAGGGCCTCTATAGACCTTTGGGTTTTTTATTGTAGTGTAGGACGAATGAATGCTCAAAACGAGGTGATTATGCGAAAGCAATAACAAAAATTAAAACCCCCAATAATGTCCGCGAAACATATTGGGGGTTCCCATCATGGAAAGGATGGGGATCTTGATAATTAAGATTCTAAGTGCCTGCATGATATAAAACCTCATCTTTTTTGTCAAGATAAAAACAGCTTCCTAAAAGGCGGTGGATATTAATGGCCAAGAACAGACCTTACGATGATGGTCATAGGCATGGTCAGGTAAAGGACAGAAGCCAGACCTTCAACGACAAAAATGATCGATGGGTCAAAAGGGATTCGGACACCGGAAGATTCATGGATCAGAAACAAGACGGGAAACCGTTTAAAGGGGTTAGGAAAGAAAAATAGTACTTATGGAGAGGGGTAACCCTCTCCTGATAAATCTGAGCGGGGAATGAGAGGCTTAAACTTCAAGAAGAGGTGATTGATGAGATTCCAAATTTTATCTCTTGACGGTGGAGGAATTAAAGGACTTTTTTCTGCTGCTGTTCTTGCACACTTGGAAGAAGATTTTGACGTAAAAATTTCGGATCACTTTGACCTTATTGTCGGCACGTCTACGGGGGGAATTATTGCATTAGGTCTGGGGATAGGAATGACACCCCGGGAGATCATGCAATTTTATATCAGCAAGGGCCCAAAGATTTTCCCCAACAAACGAATGTATGGAATCAGACAACTATATCGAAATAAGTACAATCCGTTTGAACTAGAACATGCCCTGAAGGAATGTTTTGGCAAAAAAAGGCTAGCAGAAAGCAGGAAGCGTCTTGTTATTCCCTCGTATAACATCGGCGAAGACAATGTTTATTTATTTAAAACACCCCATCATGAGGATCTTAAACGCGATTACAAAGTGCCTATATGGAAAGTGGCTATGGCTACAAGCGCTGCACCCACATATTTACCAGTTTTCAGCGGGGTTGATAATATCCGTTTGATAGACGGTGGGGTGTGGGCCAACAATCCAACAATGGTTGGTATAGTTGAGGCTGTTAGTAAATTAAATATGTCTCTCGATAACATACGCATTCTAAGTTTAGGAACAACAAGTGAGATCAAAAATCGGCGCAAGAAACTTGACCATGGCGGAATATGGCAGTGGAAAAATGATGGAATCGACGTCGTCCTGCGTGGTCAAAGTATTGGAGCGTACACACAAGCACAGCATCTTTTGGGAAAGGAACAGATTATACGCATAGATCCAGTTGTACCTGACGGACTTTTTAAGCTAGATAAGCTGTCTGAAGAAGATCTCCTTGCGAAGGCTGCTCACGAAAGCAGGATATCTACGCCAAAGATTCGCGAGTTATTCATAGATCACAAAGCACCAGATTTTACACCAAAATATGTTTAAAGGAGGTAACAGTAATGGCAAACATCATCGAACAATATAATGAGTTTCTCGGCAACCTTGCTGAGGAACTGGATATTCCGCCGAGTAAATATCAGCAAGCAGTAGATCGGTATGCCGCTGTGGGTAAATGGCTGGAAGAAGGCAATTACGAAGGCAGCAGCGGAAAGCCTTTGATTTACCCCCAAGGCTCGTTTCGGTTGGGAACAGTGGTAAGACCGCTGAAGAATGGGGAAGAATCTGATTATGATATTGATCTGGTGTGCGAGTTGCAAATTCGAAAAGATCAGACAAATCCTCAAAAAATTAAATCGCTTGTCGGCAATAGGTTGATGGCAAATATTACTTATAAGAAGATGATGGACTCAGAAGGTCGGAGATGCTGGACTTTACAATATGCTGAAGAAGACGGTATAGGTTTTCATATAGATATACTTCCATCAATCCCCGAAGACCTCAATATAACAGACGCACTTATAAGAGCGAGTGTTTTAAGAGACACTGCAAAACTTGCGATTGCTATAACACATAAAGATAGGTATAAAGGAACATATTCTTGGCGATCGAGCAATCCGAGGGGTTTCGCAGAATGGTTTGATGCTATAAAAAAACCAATGTTCACAAGAATTGCCGAAGCGGTAAGGCAGAAAGTTTTTGAGAGCAACCGCAAAATATTTGCCAGCGTTGAAGATGTTCCTGATCAATTAGTAAAGACTCCGCTGCAAAGCGCAATTCAGATCCTCAAACGGCATAGGGACACAAGATTTTTAGGGCATGCATTGGAAGATGCCAAACCTGTTTCGATAATTATCACGACCTTGTCTGCAAGGCTTTATAGAAATGAGGCCGATGTTTACTCGACTTTGAAAAATATAATCGAAAAATTGGATGCACATTCTAAGTTGCTTGTGCCTAATCAAACTTTGCATGAAAGCATACTGGAATTGCGTCTTATAGAAAAAAAGACAGATGGAAGGTGGTATATTCCCAATCCAGTTAATCCCGCAGAAAACTTCGCAGATCGTTGGCATGAGAATGACCATAAAATGGCTCGTGCATTCTTTCAATGGGTGTCCTGGGTAAAACATGACCTTCTAGAGGTTATAAACCAAGTAAGCCTGAAGGATATCGGCAACTCATTGAAGTTTTTAGGAGCGCATTATGTTGAAAGTGCAGCCTCTAAAATTGCACAGGCTTCATCACCCAAAATATTAATTTTGAGTGATGACAAGGATTCTCATTACCAGATAAAAAATCCAAACCGTCCATGGGGAATGTGTGGAAAATAGATTATCAACAATCCTTCAGGAGCATTATAATGAGTTGGTTCAAGCCTATGAAGGTTTAAATCTATATATTAACAAAGACGGCCCGTCATATGTGCGGGGAAAATTGAAATTTAGTGTTCAAGATGGGCAGATTACAATCGATGACGCCTTCGAAATGGAGCTTCTGATTCCAGAGAATTATCCATCAGACCCTCCGGTTGTTTTTGAAACTGGGGGGCGTATTCCCGAAGGTTTCCATAAATATTCAGATAAATCTCTATGCTTGGGTACGCCTTTGGAAATTCGAATGAAGTTTAAAAAGAATCCAACATTACTTGCATTTACCAGAGAGCAGATTATCCCGTTTCTATATTCATTTTGTTATTATGAAAAGTACGGAAGAATGCCATATGGTGAACATGCGCACGGTGGCCAAGGTATTCTCGAATCCTATAAGCACATTTTTCACACTAACTCTGATATCTCTACGCTTGGGTTGCTGAAAATATTGGCTGAAAATAATTATAGGGGTCACCACGATTGCCCTTGTGGAAGCGGAAAAAAATTGCGTAATTGCCATGGAGATCAAATTCTTGAAATAATCAAATATCAAAATCAAGTACAATTTATTGAGGACTACATCCGTTCTGTAGTTTTTTTCAAAGAGTCAGGGTACGATTTGCCAGAAGCACTCTATAGCGAAAAAATAATGAAACATTTTTCTAAAAAAGTAATGCCGAAAATAGAAAAGAAGACATAGTATCACCATCGCAAAAACTAAAAGGAGGTTCAATATAGTTTAGAAACAGCATGTCCTCACCTTGCGTATTCCGATGAAGTCGGCCACGTATTATGATTCAACCCGGCCACCCTGATCGGAGCCGTCTTTGTTTTGTCCACTTTTCGCCGGAATAAAATGTCCACTTTTCAGCGGTTTTATAATACATCGTCTTTGGTCTCATCGTCCTCGTTTTTTCCTTCCGTCTTCTTCGGGGGAGGACCGACACGAAGAGTCCCGCCCTCCTCTTCTCCTTCAGCCGGTAGCTCTCCCCCTTGATGTTGAGGGTAGTGCAGTGGTGGAGGAGCCGGTCAAGGATCGCCGTCGCCAGCACCTGGTCGTTGAAGATCTCCCCCCAGTCCACGAAGCTCTTGTTGGAGGTGATGATCGTCGACGCCTTCTCGTACCTGCGGGTCAAAAGCCTGAAGAAGAGCCCCGCCTCCTCCCGGTTCATGGGGAGATACCCCATCTCGTCGATGATGAGGACCTTCGGGGAGACGAACTGGATGAGCTGCCTCTCCACCCGGTTCCCCATCCTCGCCCTCGTTAAGCGGGTGATCATCGACTCAAGGGTAAGAAAGAGCACCGTGTGGCCCGCCTCCAGTGCCTTCACCCCCAAGGCAACGGAGAGGTGGGTTTTTCCCCTTATGTGAAGCTTCACATAAGGGGAAGTCTCATCTGGCAATGGCCTTAGGGCTCGAGGCCTGCCATCAGAGATCCGCACCCGGTTCACCACCGGGGCGGGGCTTACCGGCAGATCAAACGGCAATTCCAGTAAAACAAGGATTGATTGAAACCTTTTGTGGAGAATTTGTTTACCTCCAGAGACGGTTCTTAAAATCGTTATGGTGAGTCAGGCTTTGCTCACTTTTTCCGGCTCAACAAATCTTTTAGGCGAGACTCGAGTGGGATGTCTATGTTGTAACCCATCTTCCGATAAGTGACCATCCTTTTCCTGAACATGGTGATGCAGAGATTGATGTGGACATCTGCATAATCGTAGATCACCACATCCTTTTTTCCGCTGCTTTCACGATGGAGCCTTCCGGCGTACTGTACAAGGCGGCCTTTAAAGGAAAGGGGCATGGCAAGGACCAAAGCGGAGAGCTCTGGCAAGTCGAATCCCTCGCCGATAAGGGAACCGGTTGAGAGAAGGAAAGGATATTTTCCCCGCTGGTGTGCTGTCCTGATATCTTCCATGATCCGGATTCTTATACGCTTGCCTGTTTCACTGGTTATAAGGTATCCAGCAGTTTGACTTTTGCCCAACATGGAAATAATTTCCGTAAGCAGAGATTCGAGATGGTCCTTCCGATCGGAAAGAACGAGTGGAAATCTTCCTTCATTGAGCGCGGAAACAACATCCGATGCGACCAGCTTGAGACGTTCTTTATCGGACACCAGGGCCTGCCATATTTCATGGAGAGCAGGTTGAGGATTCTCGTTGCTTTCCACCCTGAACTTCGTCTCCCGCACGATTACCCGCCTTTCGATAAGTGATTGTGCTTTTGTCTCATTCATAACATGAAGAATGGGGCCACACTGCATAGTGATGATCCTTTCCAGTCCATCCTTACGGTACGGGGTCGCCGTGAGCCCGAGGAAATGATGCGCCTCGATCCTTTTCAGTACGGACTCGAAGGATATAGCTGGCACATGGTGGCACTCGTCAACGATTATATGACCATAACCGATTATCGGACTCTCTGAGTTATGGTCACGGGCAAGGGTCTGGATCATGGCGATATCGACAAGGCCTTTTCGCTTCTGCTTGTCAGGGCTAAAAACCCCGATTTGATCCTTCGTGAGATCGGTAAATTCGTGAAGCCGCTTCTTCCACTGATCGGCAAGCTGTTTGCGATGGACAAGGATAAGGGTCGGAAGTTTTCGTTTTCCAATGGCCGCACATGCAATTACAGTCTTTCCCGCCCCCGGCGGGGCAACAAGGACACCGGAATCCTGGAACATGAGGTCTCTGAGGGCGGTTTTTTGAGAAGGCATGAGTGTGCCCGTGAACGTGACTAGGATCCGTTTCGTGGAAGAGCGAAGATCGATCATTTGTACTTCCGCTCCGGCCAGTTCGCTGATTTCCATACATCGTGCGAGTAGGCCGCGGGGGAGTATCATCTTGTTCCCGTCATTAGACAACCCCGCCGAACAGATGTAACGAGGAGTATTCCAAGTCGAGAAACGCATACGCTGGAGCTCAAAAAATTTTGGGTTTGCAAAAGTCGCAGTACGTTTGAAGGCAACGATCAGACTTGACGGCAACCCTTGGATGTCTATTTCAAGATGACGCGAGTAGTAGAAACGGGCAATCCCTTGATAAGAACCTTTTATTTCCTTATCTTTCCCAAGGATCGATGCTTCCGCGTCAATAATGTCCGGGCTGGTCGGTTCTGTAGTTTCCTTTAACTTCGGGGAGCTGAAGTGCGTTTGCAGAACGGTTGTGATGTCCGCTCCGGACAATAGTCTGACGCCACTCAGATAACGCCATTGGTCGGCGTATGGTGTTAGATTATCGTCAATAAAAAGGCTGTTACCGTCTTCTGAGGGAGTTTTCTGCAGAGGCAGGGCGATGAGATTCCCGAAACCCCCCTTAGGCATTGTGTCTTGACTGGGAAAGAACCTGTCATAACTCTCAAACCCGATGTGGTGCCGTCGCGTCATCGCACGGGTAAGGATGAGCGTTCCCAACTGCCGGGCAATGCGGGCAGCTATGGGTTCAGAAAAGAATATCCAGGCATGGCTACCTTTCCCTGATCGGGATCGCTCAATACACACTTCAATACCCATGTCCCGTGCTGCGGTTTTATAAGCGATCGCATCAGCATCCCAGCGTTCTTTATCAAAATCAGCGGCTATAAATATGCATGTGTCGTCTTCTCGGATGGTGTAGGTTCCGATAGTAATTATGCCACGAAGGTGGTTGAGGACTACAGATTCATCGAAAGGCACGTACGCACGGTTCGGGCACTCCCTGCACTTGACGCTGGGTTTGCCGCAAATACCCCGTAGCCATTCGGCATTGCAGGCCGGGGAGTAGCCCGCTATCCCTTTTTTCTTGTTTTCCCACAGCTTGGGAAAGATATCGTCACGACAGCGAAAAAGTCTCAGAAAAAGAGCAATACGCTCTCCAATAGTGATCGGCGGTTTTTGGCATGAAGGAACACCGAGGAGGACGGCCGGTGATGAATCAGCTGCCGATATGTAATCCAACTCTTTAAGGAGAAGGCCCCTCTCTTTCTCAATTTCTACAAGGCGCGCTTTGATTTCCTCAATATGGGAGTCCATGGAGTAGGCCTATCCGGCTTCTAATGTGCTATTTTTCAAGATAATTCACTCGGGAGCGGTGCAATATCCTCAGTCTTCTACCATGACCACTTCCTCATATTCAACTCTTTTGTGTTGCCGGTGGAATGTAGCGCTTGCAAAATCAAATTGCTTGCATTAAAATCTTACCAGTAAGAACATGTTTAGGAGGGTTAATATGGCAAATCTAGCAACCACAAAAATGTCCTCTAAGGGACAAGTTGTTATCCCTGAGGATATACGCAAACGACTCGACTTGAAGGCCGGATCGCAATTTATAGTCGTAGGAGAGAAAGATGTAGTAATATTCAAAGCCATATCCCAACCGTCTATTAAGGAATTTGACAAATTGATTTCGCGGGCCCGTAAGCAGGCGAAGGAAGCTGGCTTGAAACGATCTGATGTCTATAAAGCAATTGCTCAGTCGCGAGGCCGTAAGTGAAAGTAATCCTCGATACGAACGTCTTTATTTCCGGCGTATTTTTCAGCGGACCGCCATATCAAATTCTAGGTGCATGGCGGGACGGAAAAATAAAATTGGTTCCTTCAGTAATCTTTGGTCTCAATAATGACAAGTTCGCGAAGACTTGTAGGTGCAAGAAATAGCCGTGAGCTTCTTCCTGAAAGCGATCATATGTCGATTTTGACATACATAAGCCCTTTTAATCGGAAATGGATAACAACAATTTCTAATGAGATCCTGCGGAACATGTCAATGAAAATGAGACACTTTTGCAAAACATTTAGTGTATCTTCCCATCACTCTTTAATACCGGCCTATTGATCCATACCGTATCGGGGAGTAACATCGGTTTCGGTATCTTCCCCTT
>JAQTNJ010000110.1 GCA_028713955.1 Syntrophorhabdaceae bacterium | reverse complement strand
AGGCAGGGTATAAAGTAGCAAAATGATGAAAGAAGAGAATTTCGAATTACTAATTTCGAAATTCTAAACAAGCACGAATGTTCCAATGTTCGAAACAATTGAACAAAATAACTATATCATTGCGGGCAAAGCGCGGCGTTTTGTCATTGCGAGCGTAGCGCGGCAATCTCGTTCAACAGGTCACAACAGATCGCCACGTCGCTTCGCTCCTCGCGATGACAACAAAGAGTATGGCTCCTCGCGATGACAACAAAGAGTATGGCTCCTCGCGATGACAACAAAGAGTATGGCTCCTCGCGATGACAACAAAGAGTATGGCTCCTCGCGATGACAACATGTTTAGAACATTTGATATTTGAATTTCGATATTGTTTAGGATTTAGAAATTAGGATTTCGTGCTTAGCAATTGGTGTTTAGGATTTCTAATTTATTGCAAAGGAACTCGGCATGGATCAGATTATACAGTCGATAAGAAGCGGTACCGACATTGAAAAACATGCAGCGGCCTTTTCGTCACTTACGAAGGGAGAAAAGCTCGTTGTCCTGGGACAGGTCAGCAACATAAAATCGGAATTCTCCGGACAATTCCTGAACGCCGTCTATCCCGGAGAGACAGACAAGGACGTCCTGAAGGTTATCAGGAAATCGATCTTCCGTCTCAAGTCGGCGGGCATCAGGGTTGAAGAACCAAAGGCAACCGGTGAGCCTGTTCTCAAAAAGGTTACAGAGACCCGGGAAAATAAGGGTTTTATGTCTAATTATGATGATATGGGAACCCGCGTTATCCTTCTTGTCTTCGGTATCAAAAAGAACAGCTTCATCTTACTCAACGCAATAAGTCACTATGCTGAAGGTCTCCTCGAATTACACACCGCGCCGGTCGATAAACAGAACCTCGAGATGATCGTCAACGAATATCGCCGCAGCACATCGAAACAGATCGTTTTCGCAGAGGTCTCACCGCGCTACGCGAGCCTCCTTATCGAGGAGGCATGCACCACCTCGGGCAGGTTCGCCGAAGAGATAAAGCAGATGAAACCCCTCAATGCCCGTTTGACCGGCGGCATCCGGAAGACAGCCGATATCTACGACCTCGCCGTGCCGGAGGGAACCGGTAGCGTATCTCCTGAAACGGTTTTTGCGCATGACGTCTTTGCGCCCTTCAAGGTCACCTGGGAAGGGATGGACGACGACAGGAAGGAATATGCAGGACTGGGCGGCTCGACGATTGTCCTTCCTCCCTATATAGTCGAGGAGAAAAAACAGGAATTCATCAGGACCCTTGTCGCCGGAGATCCCTTAGCATCTTATGTCCCCCGCATAAAGAGGCTCATGGAGGATTACGCATACCTCTTTTACGCGACGAACGACCTCCCGTACTACAAAGGGTTGATAGAATATCTCAGAAACGAAAACTCCCCGCAGGAGACATTATCCCGGTTCATTACACGATCTCTTGAAGAGACAGAAGAAAAACCGCAAGACGGCCTCATCGTAAACCCCTATGGCACGGTTCGTCCTTAAAGATACCTTTTATAAAAAGGCCAAACAGGAAGGGTTCAGGGCGAGGAGCGCCTATAAGCTGCAGGAGATCCAGAACAGGTTCCGCAGCATCAAAAAGGGCGATGTAGTGCTCGACCTCGGATGCGCGCCGGGGAGCTGGCTGCAGCTCCTCTCCGGAATGGCCGGCGAAAAGGGGAAGGTCATCGGCATCGACATCCTCCCCACGCCCACGCTCCCGGCAAAGAACATCATGACAATTGAGGCAGACATAAGAAAAAAGGATATTGGGGATGTCCTTTCCGAAAACGCTATTGATCGTTTCGATGTCGTTACCTGCGATATCGCCCCCAACCTGTCGGGTATCCGCGAAGTCGATGACGCGCGGATCGAGGAACTCTTCGGGGCTGTTCTTAAAACCGTTGATGCAGGCCTCAAACCCGGCGGTCACTTCATCATCAAGTCTTTTTTCACCGGTGTCCAGAAAGGCATCTCGGAAAAACTGCGCAACCGTTTCAATAAGGTATCCACCTATAAGCCTGCCGCGTCACGAAGCGTCAGCTCGGAAGTGTACTTCATCTGCCAGGCAAAACACGATAAATAACCGAGGGACGAAGGACGTCCGCTGTGCTGGGACGAGGGACGAGGTGCGGGGAGCCACATTCTTTCTTGTCATCGCGAGGAGCTTACTTTTTCTTGTCATCGCGAGGAGCGAAGCGACGTGGCGATCTCAAAAGATGGGATTGCCGCGCTCCGCTCGCAATGACAAGACGCCGCGCTCCTCTCGCAATGACAACAAGGGAAAACCGAAGTCTGTCTGCTGACGACTTTTTTATCCATCAATGATCAGCTTAAGGTCTTTTTTGTTTTGGCTGGCTGCTGACGGCTGAAAGCTGACTGCTGATTTATAGAGGGGGCGACCCCCTTACGGGGACAGGCGTGAGCCCCAAAATATGTTATAGCCCATTCTTGGGCGAGAGGGGGTGGCTCCGGCAGCTTTGCTGCTGGAGGGGGCGACCCCCTTACGGGGACAGGCGTGAGCCCCATTAATATGTACTTGACACAAACAGCGTGTTCATATAGTTATGAAAGGGAAGGTAACGGATTAGATGTTCAGCAAGTATCCCATTCTGAAAACAATCGTCGAGGAAGCCTGCCGGCTTCTCTTCAAGGTCTATTTCTTTCTTTTCCACAGGGTAAGGGTCGAGGGGCTGGAGAACGTGCCGAAGGGACTTGAAAAGCTGATAATCATCTCCAACCATGAAAGCCTTATCGACGGGGTACTGCTCTGGACCTATTTGGATCTTAACCTCAAGATCCTTGTGAGCAGGACAAGGGCCCAGGAACGCCGTTTCAGGTTTTTCATGCAGAACGATTACGCGGTACCGCTGGATACGATGAACCCCTATTCCCTGAAAGGGATCATCGACAAGGTGAACAAGGGCACGCCGCTCCTTGTCTTTCCGGAAGGAAGGATGACAAAAACGGGGAGCATCATGAAGGTCTATGAAGGGACGGGATTTGTCGCGTACAAGACAGGGGCATGGATACTGCCTGTCCATCTCAGCAATACCTACTCGACGATATTTTCCAAAAAGAAGGAGAACCGCAGGAGGATCTTCGCACCCGTTGCGATCACCATCGGAAAGGTCCTTGAGCCCATAGCCCTGGAAGATATGGTGCCGAAGAAGCGGAAGAAGAAGGCCGCGGCAATGATCTACAAGGCCCTCTGCGATATGACCTACGAGGCGACAAACAGGCCTTCAACGCTGCCGCACGAGTTTATCAGGCTCGGCAAAGGGAACGGAAGCAGGATACTATACAAAGACTCGACAGGGAAGGAGGTAAGCTACAGGAGATCACTGACAGGCGCCTTTGTACTGGGGGGCTGTCTCGCAAAGCTGCCCGATAAGAACATCGGCCTGCTCCTGCCGAACCTGACCGTCACGGCCCTTATCTTCATGGGGTTGCAGCTTTTCAGGAAGGTACCGGTCTTCCTTAACTACGCGACCGGCCCGGCTGCACTGCAACATTCCATGGAACTTGCCGATCTCGCCACCATCATAACGTCGCAACAGTTTCTTGAACGGACCAGGATCAACCGGTCTGTCTTTGAAGGAAAGAACGTTATCTTTATCGAAGAGCTGGGGGAAAAGATAGATTTAAAACAGAAGTTTACAGGCATCATGCGTAGCATATTTCCCGGTCCTTATGCGCTGATGAGACCGGGTGAGGAAAAAGAGACGGCGGTGATCCTCTTTACCTCCGGTTCCGAAGGCGTACCCAAAGGGGTCTGCCTCTCCCATGAGAATATCATCTCCAACATCCGCCAGGCACTCACAAAGGTAGACGTGCGGGAGACGGATTATTTCCTTAATGCCCTGCCGGTCTTTCACAGCTTCGGCCTGACCATCGGTACCATACTGCCGATGTTCGCCGGTGCAAAGGCGTTTCTCTATGTGAGTCCCCTCCATTACAGGGTCGTGCCGGAGATAGCCTATGACGAAGGGTGTACGATCTTTATAGGGACCAACACGTTCCTGAACGGCTACAGCAAAAAGGCGCACCCCTACGA
Source organism: Syntrophorhabdaceae bacterium (assembly GCA_028713955.1). Lineage (NCBI taxonomy): Bacteria > Pseudomonadati > Thermodesulfobacteriota > Syntrophorhabdia > Syntrophorhabdales > Syntrophorhabdaceae > Syntrophorhabdaceae bacterium. The sequence goes on along the minus strand of JAQTNJ010000110.1, from coordinate 6,030 downwards.
TTTCTATTCCATGCGGTACATCTTCTGCGGGGCCGAGGCATTGAGCGACAGCGTATTCGACAGATACGCAAAGGTCTACGGCGTGCGGGTCATGTCGGGGTACGGCGCCACGGAATGTTCCCCGATCATCAGCATCAACAATGCCCTCGAACATGAATACGGGACAGTGGGGAAGATATTGCCCGGTATGGAATACAGGCTTGTGCCCGTTGAGGGCATCGACAATGAGCAGGGGAGGGTGGGCAAGCTTTACATCAAAGGCAAGAACGTGATGAAGGGGTATCTGAAAAACGAAAAGGCGAACGAGAAATTTCTCGTAGAGGATCAGGGCTGGTATGATACGGGCGATATTGTGGAGATCACGGAGGACGGTTTTATAAGGATAGTGGGCAGGCTGAAGAGGTTTTCCAAGATCAGCGGGGAGATGGTCTCCCTCACGGCGGTGGAAGAGGCCCTTGCCGGTCAATTCGGTGAACGCAAGGAGGTTGCCGTCATGGCCGTTTCGGATGAACGGAAGGGCGAGCGGCTGATCATCGTTACAAACAGCAAAGATGCCGAACAGAAGACGGTAAGGGAGATATTGAAGGCAAAGGGTTTTTCCGACCTCGCCTGTCCGAGAGAGATCCGGTACATGAAGGATATACCCAAGCTCGGCACCGGGAAGATCGACTACGTGCGGCTGAAGGAACTGCTGTAACGACCTGGCAGCCGGAAGAAGGCTTAAATAAAGGAGGGACATATGAAACGAAAAGGTTTAAGGAAACGTTATACAGGCTTATTGGTTCCGGTATTAGTATCTTTTGTTTTACTCATTATCACCGTCCTGCCTGCGAGGGCGGCCGATAAGGAAGAGGCACAGGCGATTGTCGATAAGGCGAGGATCACCTTCAGTTCCTTTGCGAGGGACAAAAATTACAGCTATCTCAACGATCACCTCAAGGACGTCAAGGGCCTTTTGATCTTCCCGCAGGTACTCAAGGCCGGTTTTATCCTCGGAGGCTCCGGCGGAACAGGCGTCCTCACAGCAAGGGACTCGAAGACAGGCAACTGGAGCGAGCCTGCCTTCTATACCATCGGCTCAGTGAGCTTCGGGCTCCAGATAGGCGGTGAAGCCGCGGAAGTCATCATGATGATTATGAGCCAGAGGGCAGTCGATTCCCTTCTCACCACATCGGTCAAACTGGGCGGTGATACATCTATTGCCCTCGGCCCTGTCGGCACCGGCGCAAAAGGGGCCATTACCGCGGATATCATCTCCTTCGCGAAATCCAAGGGCATCTACGCCGGATTAAACCTCGAGGGCTCTGTCGTGAAGGTGAGAAATGGTCTCAACGAGGCATACTACGGCAAGGAAGTAGACCCTGCTGAGATCATTATAAAGCAGGATGTAAGCAACAAAGGGTCAACCCGGCTTCGTGCAGCATTAAAAAAGGCAGCGAAGTAGTTAACGGAGGATGGGCATCGGCGTCGGGCTTTCCCCGCAAACACGCTCATTCCGCTCCAGCGGCTTGCTGTTACCGGGGCTCACGCCTGTCCCCGCAAGGGGGTCGCCCCCTCTTCGGGCATAAGCCCGAAGAGACTCCCCCTCTCGCCCACGGTGTGGGCTGGTTTATACCGCTCGCGTTCATTGGGTTTGTTGAGTTTACTCTTAGCTCTCAGCTCTCCGCTCTCTGCTGCCTTTCTCTCACGACGGTTTGCTACAGGGACGGTTTAATTGCGAGGTTAGTCTCGAGCAACAAGCCCGACGCCGATGCCCGTCCTTTAAATAAAGGGGCTCATAGCCTGTCCCGTCCTGCCGTGATCGCTCCCGCCAGCATCGAGTATCGAGTGACGAGTATCAAGTATCCAGCATCCGGAAAAAGGCATATTGTCTTTTACTCCGTAATATCAGCAAAAACCATTTAACAAATATTTTCATGCTGCATTTTATAGAAAATACAGGAATATTTTGGTTGATTTTTTTGTCTGGTATATCATCTAAATAAATACCAAGTTGGTATATTAAGTGTTATGGCAAATATATATTGACAACTTGATAAATGAGTTGTACAACTAATTACATGGAAGTAGTAGTTGATGCAAGCGCCTTTCTTTCCGTTGTTTTTAATGAAGCTGACAGAAAATGGGTCATTGAAAAAACATCAGGCTTTTCTCTTATTGCGCCGGAGATACTTCCCTACGAAATAGCCAATGCGCTGACGGCGATGAAGAAGAAAAGACGCTTAACAGATCGGGAAGCGCTTAAAGCATTTAACATATCGCAAGGCATTCCGGTAAGGCTTGTGCCTATAAGAATATATGATGCTTTAAAAATTGCTATTAGGCGTAATATCTATGCATACGATGCCTTTTATATTCAGTGCTGTCTTGAGACAAAATCACCCCTCATCAGCCTCGATGCCCGCATGGGCGAAGTTGCGGAAAGTTTATCAATAAAGGTGGCGACATAATATCATGAAAATATATACTTATTCTGAGGCTAGAGAAAAACTTTCAAGGATCCTCGAAGAATCTAAGATTGAAGAGGTAGTAATTAAACGTCGCAAAGGTGATATGTACACCATTGTTCCTAAATCCACCCGCACTCGCCGTTCCCCATTCGACGTACCAGGCTTGAGCAAAAGTATTTCCAGACAGGAAATACTGGAAGCAATCAGTGAATCAAGAGAAAGGTCATAACGTAGGTAATTTGTGTAACTTATTCATGATATTTTCACTCTTTTTATCATCTTTGATACCGCAACACGCGATACGCCAAACTGATGCACTGTTTCTGCAGCCGACATATGGTGGCAGTAAGTTAGTTACCAAAGTTACCAACGTCCCTGAACATGGTCCCTGAACATGTCCGTGGCGATCCACGGGTATAATCTATTAATGAGATTGCCGCGCTCCGCTCGCAATGACAGAACGCCATGCCCTGCGGGCTCGCAATGACCTATTACCTCTTACCTTTCACTATTCACTGCCTTATTCGTACAACAACTTGTTGAATTGAAAACATTCTTACCATATAATGATTTTATTGTCCTTATGGAGCGTCTATTATAAAAACATCGGAGATAACATATTTGAAGCAGGGTGAACTGCGTTTTGAGAGGTCAACGGAAAACACCCTTACTATCAATGTTTCAGGGGAGTGGAGACTTACCGACGCTCTTCCCTCTTCCGACGCTCTCATGAGAGAGATCGATGCGGTAACGCAGCCGCAACGAATAGTCTTTGACGCGCAGGGGCTTGAGGGATGGGACAGCGGTCTTCTGACCTTTCTCATCAGATTGAAGCATCACTGTTCCGGAAAGGAGACTACTATAGATTTCGGAGGATTGCCCCGGGGCGTCCAGCGGCTCCTCAACCTCGCATCCACAGTCCCGGAACTGAAAGAGGCACACAGGGAATCGATCCGTGTATCGTTGCTGACACACATCACCCATGCAGAGGTAACCATATGGCACGCCCTCCTCGAGATACTGAGTTTCCTTGGGGAGGTCTCTGTCGCTTTTGTCAGGCTCTTTACCGGCAGGGCCAGGTTCCGCCGCTCCGATCTCATGCTGATCCTTGAACAATGCGGCGCAGATGCCCTTCCTATCGTCTCCCTTATCAGTGTACTTGTCGGCCTCATCCTTGCCTTTGTCGGTTCCATACAGCTCAAGATGTTCGGGGCACAGATCTTTATCGCCGACCTTGTCGGCATCGCGATGACACGGGCAATGGGGGCCATCATGGTAGGGATCATCATGGCAGGACGCACCGGTGCAGCATTTGCGGCAAGGATCGGCACCATGCAGGTCAATGAAGAGATCGACGCCCTGAAGACTGCCGGCATATCGCCTGTCGAATTCCTTGTTCTTCCGAGGATGATCGCCCTGACCCTTATGATGCCGCTCCTTACCCTCTATGCGGATCTGATGGGCATGCTGGGTGGGCTTATTGTCAGTGTAACAGGGTTTGGCATCGGGGTGAACGAATACTTTCAGGAGACAAAAGAGGCGGTGGGCCTGACGAATATATGGATCGGGCTTTTCAGCGGTTTTGTGTTTGGTATCCTTGTCTCCTTTGCGGGGTGTCTCCGCGGGATGCAATGCGGGAGAAGCGCCTCCGCGGTCGGCGATGCAACGACATCAGCAGTGGTGACGAGTATTGTGAGCATTATCATTGCAACCGCGATCATCACCATACTATGCGACGTACTGGGGCTCTGATGGAAAAGGATAAGGCTGCTATTGAGATCCCTGAACCTCACATCATTGTCCGTGATCTGACGATGGCATACGGGGAACACGTGGTCCAACAGGATATAACATTTACGGTCAACCGCGGTGACGTCTTCATTATCATGGGCGGCAGCGGGTGCGGCAAAAGCACACTCTTGAGGCACCTTATCGGTCTCAAGGAACCCGTTAAGGGCGAAGTATTGTATGGAGATGTGAATCTCTGGGACCTGACCCCTGATGAACGGGAACAATTCATGAGACACTTCGGGGTTCTCTACCAGAGCGGGGCCCTGTGGAGCTCAATGACGCTTGCAGAGAACATATCCCTGCCGCTTGAGCAATACACCGACTTAAGCCATGCCCAGATCAGCGAGATCATATCACTTAAGCTTTCCCTCGTTGGCCTTGCAGGCTTCGAGGATTATTATCCCTCTGAGATCAGCGGCGGGATGAAAAAACGTGCCGGCCTTGCCCGCGCCATGGCCTTCGACCCCGAGATACTCTATTTCGACGAACCGTCTGCCGGGCTGGACCCTATTAGCGCGAAACTTCTCGACGATCTCATCCTCGAGCTCCGCGACAGCCTCGGTACCACTATTGTCGTCGTAACACATGAACTGGCAAGCATCTTTGCCATAGGGAACAATTCGGTATTTCTCGACGCGGATACAAAGACTATGATAGCATCAGGTGACCCGAAAAAACTCCTTGCCGAATGTAAGAACCCGACGGTCCACAGCTTCCTCACCAGGGGGGGTACGGAATCACGGTGTCGCGCCGAGCACAGTAACGAATACGCGACAGAGGGGTAAGAAAACACTGAAAAAGGAGAAAAGCGATGGCAAAAAAGGCGAGTAAGACCTTAATCGGTACATTTATCGTGAGCGCCCTAACGCTTGCCATTCTGGCTGTTTGGGTCTTCGGGTCAGGCAAATTTTTTGCCGATAAACTACCCTACGTGATGTTCTTTGATGGTTCCGTAAAGGGACTCAACGTAGGTTCTCCGGTCGTATTCAGGGGCGTTAAAATAGGTACTGTCACTAATATTGTGTTACGATACAGTTATACGAACAGATCCTTTCTCATCCCTGTCTATGTCGAGCTGGACCCCAGGGCGGTCATTACCGACAGACCGCTTGTGTCGGGTCAACAGGACCAGTTTACCCAGCTTATTGAAAAAGGTCTCAGGGCACAGCTCCAGATGCAAAGTATCGTTACCGGTCAGCTTATGATCTACCTCGATTTCTTCCCTGACAAAAAGATCAGGCTTGTAGGTCTTGAAGACAGGTACCCGGAGATTCCAACCATACCTTCCAGTATCGATGAGATACTGAAGACAGCGGAAGCGATCAACTGGAAGGGGCTTTTTGATAAGATCAGCAACGCTATCGATGGGATCGATAAAGCAGTCAATTCCAGGGAATTCACTTCAAGCATCAAATCACTGGATGAGGCAAGCAGGGAACTCAAACCTGTTCTTTTAGCCATAAAAGACGCGACAGTAGATATACGCAAGATTGTCGCAAAGGGTGATAAGATACCGGAGCAGGTTGAACAAACACTGACAATTGCCAACAAGACCCTGCAGGAAGCAAAACAAACACTCATATCCTACCGTGAAATCGTCTCAGAAAACTCGGTGCTGACTCATGAAATCAATACGACCCTCGAGGAGGTATCAAATACGGTCCGTTCGGTCCGTTATCTCACAGACTACCTCGAACAACATCCTGAATCATTGATCTCAGGAAAAAAGACCAGTAAAGGAGAATAACATGAGAGACCATGTCTTTTTCCGTATAGCCATATTGTCTAT